>JAUXDR010000107.1 GCA_030618205.1 Deltaproteobacteria bacterium
ACTATAAAAACATCCCCGGGCTGTCAAATGAGATCAAGGAGAAGCTGAGCGCTCAGAAACCTGACTCCCTTGGGAGGGCCTCACGGATTTCTGGAATTACACCGGCTGCAATCACGGCAGTCCAGATCTACCTAAAAAAGAAGGGGTTAGGAGTTGTCCGCAAATAAGCTGGACAATATTGTGCTTGGATTTGGGTTGAATTTGGTCGATCCGATTGAGCAAAACCGCAGGCATAGCAGTGCTATGTTGAGGATTTTGTGATTGAGGATCGGCCACAGTCGGCTCAAAGACGGGTGCAAGATGTTCAAGTTGTTTGCGGACAGCTCCTTAGTTTGATTGGAAAATTCAACCTGAAAGAGGCCCCCTGCTCGACTTCTTCCAGTTCAATGCTGCCACCCATCTGCCGGGTCAGGTCTCTGGCAAGAAACAGGCCCAGCCCCAGTCCTTCCCCTTTTGTGCTCGCAAATGGCTCAAAGAGCTTGTCACGCAAGGCCTCAGGCACACCTGCGCCATTGTCCTTTACCCTGATAGTCACCTGCTCATTGTCCTTTACTGCGCTTATAGACAGAAGCGAGGCGGCAGTTTCCGATGAAAGGGCATTTTGCCCGAGCAGAAACAGCAAATTTTGTAACAGACCAGGATCTGTCTCAATGGTGATTTCATCCGGGCACTCGATACTTATTTCGCATGAATGATCCAGAGAATCGAGTCTTTTCTTTACATCATCAAGTAGTCGGCATAGTTCAACATCCTTGAAATACGGCTCTCTCTCCTTATAGAAATTCGATATTTCATTTATTTGCTTGGCGAGATCCCTGGCCTCATGATAAATGGCTTCTGCCTGGTCCTTTAATGCCATATCTGTGTTTAGATGTCTTGCGAGCATCTGTGCCTGTCCGGCCAGTACGGCAAGAGGGGTCTTTATCTGGTGGGCCATCTGCGCAGTCATCTGGCCGAGAAGGGCCAACCTTTCATGCTGTTTAAGCTTCCGTGCCATAAGGAAACTCTCTGTGACGTCCTGTACAAGGACCAGATCCTGAGAGCCGGAAGTCGGCAACTTGCTTAATTGAACAGCCGTCTGATCTAACTCAAGAATTCTGGGACTGTTTTCTTGCAATGATGCCAATAGTCCTGTTAAGGACTGACCGCTTCTCATGTCCTCTGGCAATAGCTCAATAGCACTTTGGTTTATTTCATTTATGCGGTTGCCTTTAAGTTCCATCAAACCTATATGAAGGGCATCAGCCACTTCCCTAAGCCGCTTTGAAGCCTCCATTGCTTCCTGATATTTTGCTGAAGCAAGCCCGACAAGCAACTCCGAATGGAAAGATGATGGTTCAGTACTTGAGGCCCTGCGCTTCCGTAAAATCACCACCAGGGCCACACACGTAAAAAGCCAGAGAAAAAGTAGAATGCTTAGAGAAAAGAAACAGGTTGCTGACATTATAAGCGTTCACGGAACGTTGACATTACACCCCTTTACCATTTTCGGTAAAAAGGCTGAAGGAATTAAATATTGAGAACTTTATTGAAATAATGCTTAAGCCGGAACCATGTAATCCCGAGGTATTCGTGACATGCAAAGTCAGATTTTTTGAGATTGTCGGGATCAGGCCAAAGGTCCCAAGGACTCCACTGATTCTGAGACCACTGAAAATCACAAGGGACGGGGTGAACTTTAAGGTCCATGTCTTTTGCGATCAAGAGGACCCTTGGCATGTGTGCAGCAGATGTCACCAGGTAGAAGGGCGTTTGTCCCATGATTTCACTTATAGCCCTCATGTTTTCCTCAGTATCCCTGGAGTTTTCCTCCAGAGACACTTCTACGTTGTTTGGCAGACCCAGTTCCTTAAGCCAGGAGTAGGACATCTGTGCCTCAGAAGACGGACAGCCGGTGGGCCTGGTACAACCACCAACAATTACAAGCTGTTTAATAGTTGGATTGTCGCGACACAGTTCTCGAACTTTTAGTAGTCTGAGCCTTGTATTTGGCGTAAGACGGTCTGCAATCGGCCTATCCTCATCAGGGAAGGCCCCTCCGCATAGCATCACCACCGTAGTTATATTATCGCTTGCAGGTATAGTTGAATTGTCAGATTGGACTGAACGCTCAAGGCCCCAAATCAAGAAATTGGCAACAGGCGCGCTTCCGGCTGACCCATAAATAAGAAAGGCCAAGACGAATAATGTTCGGGCCAAATTCCTCCGCCGCTTCAGGGGCCAGATGAAAAAGCCAAAAAAAAGGCACACAAATATCATGCCGGAAGGCATCAACAGGAGAGATATTCCTTTTTTAAAAACAAAACCCATGGCATCTAAATTCATAAGTAATAGTAATAATTGAGGAATTGCGAATTAAGGGATTGGGGAATTGAAGTATTAAGGAATTTATTGATTCTAATTCCTCAACTCCTCAATCCCTCAATTTATTTAAATGGCGGGGTCGACGAGACTCGAACTCGCGACCTCTGGCGTGACAGGCCAGCGTTCTAACCAACTGAACTACGACCCCATATCTGATATCTTTTCTCAAAACGTGGTGGGCGGAACAGGGTTTGAACCTGTGACCCCCGGCTTGTAAGGCCGATGCTCTCCCACTGAGCTACCCGCCCGCAAAGTTGCGGATATTCTGTAACATTTGATTTAATTGGTGTCAAGCTGACAACTCCGCACTATCACTAGTGAACAACATCACCTATACGTTCGAACCTTGGCCAAAATTTATCCGAATTCCAACTCCAGTAAATAGTAAATGCCCTACCTTTCACGTCCTTGAGGGGTACAAACCCCCAGAATCTGCTATCATAACTATGATCCCTGTTATCGCCCATTACAAAAATCATGTCCTTCGGAACAGTCACAGGTCCCATGTTATCCCTTGGTTGAACTGATCCCGGCAATATCCGGGGGTCTGTGTGCTGCATCCCTTGTGGATCAGAAAATAGCTTTCCGTTCAAATATACATTCTTGTTTATTATCTGGACCGTGTCTCCTTCTACGCCAATCACACGTTTTATGAAATCCTTTTTCCTGTCCACTGGATAAATAAAGACCGCTACATCTCCTCGCTCAGGTTTCTTGCACGGGATCCAGAGTTCCCTGGTAAAAGGATTCCTGACACCATATATGAATTTGTTTACGAGTATATGATCACCTATGAGAAGCGTGCTCTTCATTGAACCAGAGGGGATCTTAAAGGCCTGGGCTACAAAGGTCCTGATAAATAGAGCCAAAACCAGGGCAATAAAAATCGCCTGCAGATATTCCCATGCTACTGACTGCCAGGAACGCTTATTAGACTGTTTTTTTGCTGAAAAAGTGGGCTTGTTCATGGTGTGCGGATAATAGCTCCATAGATCCGGGACTGCAAGTGGCTTCTCTTATTACGCCTTCAACACGCTCAGAAAGGCCTCCTGAGGTATTTCTACATGGCCGATGTGCTTCATTTTCTTTTTTCCTTCTTTTTGCTTTTCCAGCAACTTGCGCTTACGAGTAATATCTCCCCCATAGCATTTGGCTATAACGTCTTTTCTGAATGGAGCAACACGTTCTTTGGCAATAATATTGCTTCCAATGGCTGCCTGGATCACAACTTCAAACATCTGCCTGGGTATTACCTTGCGCAAACGGCTCACAAGTTCCCGGCCTCTGTAATAGGCCTTGTCTTTGTGCACTATGACCGAAAGGGCGTCCACCGGTTGTTTATTGATAAGGATGTCCAGCTTGACCAATCTGGCTGGTCTATGTTCAAGGAAGTCATAATCAATAGAAGCATAACCTCTGCTTATCGACTTTAACTGATCGTAAAAATCCAGAACAATTTCATTAAATGGGAGTTCGTATTTTAGCAGCACCCTGTTCTCCGTAAGGTAGCGCATATCTATCTGTTGTCCCCTTTTTTTGTCGCACAACTGCATAACGGAGCCGATATATTCCTTGGGGACATAAATCTCCATTCGGACAAAAGGCTCTGCTATTTGCTCTATTTTATCCGCTGACGTCATCTGGGCAGGATTGTGTACATGGACGATTTCCCCACTGATAAGTTTGATTTGATAAGACACTGACGGGGCCGTACTTATGAGGGACAGCGCGTACTCCCGCTCAAGACGCTCCTGCACGATTTCCATGTGAAGAAGCCCCAGGAAGCCGCACCTGAATCCGAATCCTAAGGCTGCAGAGCTTTCAGGCTCATAAGAAAATGCCGGGTCGTTCAACCATAGCTTTTCAACAGCCTCTTTCAACTGATCGTACTGGGCCGGATCTACTGGATAAAGACCGCAAAACACCATTGGCTTTACCGGCTCAAAGCCGGGCAAGCGGCTTTCGGCAGGACGTCTTTCCTCTGTAATGGTATCGCCTATCTGTGTATCACGCACGGCCTTTATGCCGGCAGTAAGAAACCCCACTTCTCCAACAGTCAGTTGATCCGTGTCTATAGGATTGGGGGAAAAAATGCCTGTCCTGTCCACTTCATAGGTCTGGTTCGTAGACATCATGCGTATCCGCATACCAGGTCTCAGTGTGCCTTCTACAACCCTGATCAATACAACTGTCCCTTGATACGAATCGAACCATGAATCAAAAACAAGTGCCCTAAGTGGTTGACCAGGATCTCCTGCAGGGGCTGGAATCCGGTGTATTACTGCTTCCAGGATCTCTTTTGTACCCAGACCCTCTTTTG
>JAUXDR010000135.1 GCA_030618205.1 Deltaproteobacteria bacterium
GTCTGATTTTGACAGACCTGTTTCTTCTCTGAGCGGCGGATGGAAAATGAGAGCAGCCCTTGCCAGCCTTCTTTACCAGAGGCCTGATCTTCTCCTCCTGGATGAGCCGACCAATCATCTTGACATTCCTTCCGTGCATTGGCTTGAGCAGTTTCTGCAGGACTTTGGTGGCGCCATGATTCTTGTGTCCCATGACAGGGAGTTCCTCAACCGGCAGATCCAACGCATTATCAGCTTTGGGCCTGAAGGGATAAGATCTTACAGCGGCGATTATGATTTTTTCGTAAAGGCCAGTGAGGAGGAGCGTAAAACCCTGGAGGCAAATTCCAGAAAGCAGGAGCAAAAAGTCAAACAGGCGGAGAAATTTATTGAAAGATTTCGCGCCAAGGCCAGCAAGGCGAGACAGGCACAGAGCAAGATTAAATTGCTCAAAAAAATGGAACTGGTCAAGGGCCACCGCACAGAGAAGACGACTCATTTTTCTTTCCCCGAGGTTCCTCGAAGTGGAGGAGTTGTCGTATCAATCAAGGGTATGGCAAAGGGATTTGATGAAGAGCCTTTGTATAAAGACATTAATTTGACCGTGTCACGGGGAGAAAGGATAGCCATTATAGGGGCAAATGGATGCGGCAAGACAACCTTGCTCAGGATGGTGGCTGGTGAAATAGAACCGGATGAGGGGAAGATATCGCTGGGGCACTCGGTCAGTATGGGCTATTTTGCACAGCATCACTCAGACATGCTTGACCTTCAAAAGACAGTGATCCAGGAAGTGTATAAGGTTGTCCCGGATGAAAGCATCGGTTTTGTAAGAGGGGTCTGTGGGGCCTTCCTTTTCTCAGGGCAGGACGTGGACAAGGCTATAGGTGTCCTTTCCGGGGGTGAAAAAGCCCGTGTCTCGCTTGCAAAGCTTCTTGTCAAGCCTGGAAATCTTATGGTGATGGATGAGCCGACCAATCATCTGGACATTTCATCTTCAGAGGCATTGATCAATGCGCTCTCTGAATACAACGGCACCCTGTTGTTTGTATCGCACAACCAGTCATTTATCAAAAGGCTGGCAACAAAGATCTGGGATATTAGGGGGGGCGAGATAGTAGAGTACCCAGGAAATCTGACAGAATATTTTTGCCATATTGCCATGACGGAAGATGAGTCGGCGAACGATTCTAGTCAGGGAGAAACACATGAGGAAACAGGGAAAAACAAGGCGTCAGTCAAAAAGGGACAAGATCGAAAAAAAGAAAAAAGGGAAAAGGCGGAAAAACGGCAACTGATATACAGTACCCTGAAACCGCTCCTGACTGAAGTGGAGCGCTTGGAAGGACGAATCGCTGAACTTGAAGTAAGACAGAAAGAGTTGGAGAAATTGCTTGCAGATCCGGATATTTTTAGTGATAAAAACAAAGGCGTCCCGCTCCTTAGCGAATACAAAGCACTCAGGGAAGAGCAGGATGAGTTGCTCCTGAAATGGGAGCAGAGTCAGGACAAACTGGAAATAACAAGAAAAGAGCTGGGGGCGGTGGACTGCTATCGATGCCAATAGACCCTTATACTTTTTTCTGCATCACCGTACTGGAAATCAAGATCACCCCGATAAGCCCTTGAGAGGGCATCTCCGATTCGGCGGGCCATATGGACTCCTGTTGTGGTTACCAGGGTATGATCTTCTTCATCAACAATGGACATGATCCTTTCCATAGGATGTTCGCCCTTCTCCTGCTTTTCCTCATTGCGGATGAGGTTTAACATCTCTTCGCGGTGCTGTTTGAAGAATGGTCCTTTTATCTCTATATGGCCTGCCGGATAGTTGTCGGCAATGCGCTGGCAGGCCGGACAGATTACCCGCTTGGAATCAACAGGAGGTTTTTTCCAGGACCACCGCCCGTCCAGGAAAAGGGCCTTGCATTCAGTGCACATTGTCGGCTCTGTCCATTTACCCGATTCTCTGTAAGTATCATGCCGTTTTTCTTTGACCAACCTGTCCCTTCTAGCGTACTGACTTTTGTCCATGTTATGTCTCCATTTACCTATCGGGCCTTTTGCAAGCGGCTCATCCTTAACTTTAGTCACTTTAGCTCACTTTAATTAAATCAGTTTCCAAAAGACACATTATGGACAGCTTGAGCCCAGGTCAAGGGCGTTGTAAAATATGGCATGTTTTGGAAGTATATTTTTCTTCCAATGCCTTTTGATTATTGGATAACTTCGTTGACTCAAGCCCTGGTTTGACCTGCTCAATTCCCTTGACACCCCTGGTAAATCTTGTTATCAACTTCAACGCCTTGAGGACAGATTTTTGTATAATTTTAATGAATTTTGGGAAGGCGCGTAGCTCAGGGGGAGAGCGCTACCTTGACGCGGTAGAAGTCGGCGGTTCGATCCCGCCCGCGCCTACCAGTCCCTGTTTTCTATCCTTTCCCGGAGATTTTTTTAAAAGGCATCTTTTTTCGCCCATTTCAAAGGGCAAAGATGCCTTTTTCTGCTTTGAACAGAGAGACTAATGACAGAGTCTGGAACAGATGTCATCACTGTAACCTTTAATGGTGACAACACAGAACAGGTTTCAGGAGGAACTCCTGCTTCTGAGTTCCTGGCCGGCGTGCTCAGCAAGAACAGGTCAAAAAATACAATTCTTGCCCGGATTGACGGGGAACTAAAGGATACTTCCACGCCCCTTACACATGACTGCAGAATAGGGGCCGTATTGCCCGGTGATGATGATACCCTTGAGGTGTTGAGGCATACTGCTGCCCATATTATGGCCCAGGCCGTTAAGGAACTTTTTCAAGACGTACAGGTAGCTATTGGTCCGGCAATAGAAAACGGATTTTACTATGATTTTGATTACCAGAGGCCCTTTACCCCGGAAGACCTGAAAAAGATAGAAGCCAGGATGAAGGAGATCATAAAGAGGTCTCAAGACATATCAAGAGAAGATATATCCCTGGATGATGCGAGGAAACGATTTGAGAAACTTGGAGAAAGATACAAACTTGAGATCCTGAATGAACTTGATGATCAGGGGGGAAAAAAGGTCTCAATATACAGCCAGGGAGAATTCGTAGATCTGTGCAGAGGGCCGCATCTCCCTCATACAGGTCACTTGAAAGTTTTTAAGCTCACCGGCCTTGCAGGGGCATACTGGAAGGGGGATGAAACCCGGCCGATGCTCCAGCGCATATACGGCACGGCCTTTTTTGATAAAAAATCTCTAAAAGAACACCTGAATCGCCTGGAAGAAGCCAAGAAAAGGGATCATCGGCGTCTGGGCAAGGATCTGGACCTTTTTTCCGTATATGAAGAAATCGGCCCAGGGCTTATTCTGTGGCACCCCAAGGGAGGCATTATCCGCAAGATCATTGAGGACTTCTGGCGCGATGAGCACTTCCGGAGGGATTATGACATGCTCTTCACTCCCCATATTGCCCGCAGGGACCTCTGGAAGACCAGCGGCCACTTGGATTTTTACAGTGAGAACATGTATCTCCCCATGGAGATTGACAAGGTCAGCTATCAGTTAAGACCAATGAACTGCCCCTTTCATATAGCGATCTACAACTCCCGGATACGCAGTTACAGGGAACTTCCAGTGCGCTGGTGCGAGCTGGGTACTGTTTATCGGTATGAGAGGACAGGCACCCTGCACGGGCTCATGAGGGTCAGGGGATTTACCCAGGACGATGGCCATGTCTTTTGCCGGCCGGACCAGCTCACCAAGGAAATTCATGAAATCCTTGACTTGACCCTGTATGTCCTGAGGGTATTTGGCTTTGAGCGATATGAGATCTATCTCTCCACCCGTCCTGACAAGTATGTAGGCTCGGATGAAAATTGGGAGCGTGCAACCGACGCGCTCAGACAGGCACTTGAGACGCAGGGGTTGACTTATGAAATAGATCCTGGCGAAGGGGTGTTTTATGGCCCCAAGATTGATATCAAGATCAAGGATTGCCTGGATCGTTCATGGCAGTGTTCCACCATCCAGGTTGACTT
>JAUXDR010000165.1 GCA_030618205.1 Deltaproteobacteria bacterium
TGCCTTTAACGTTCTTGAGGGTCAAGTGGACCAGTCTACGCTCCCTTGCCCCCAATGGCTGAAGTGTTACCGGGCGTCCGGTTTTTTGGGCCTTTTTTGCCATACGGTGTGCAAGAAGCGAGATACTCTTTTCCCTTTTTTCCCGATAGCCCTGTGCTTCCAGCTTAACCCCGGTATGGCTTTCGACCCTGTGTCGCAGAATACGGTTAACAATATATTCTAATGCATTAAGATTTTGGCCTTCTTTCCCTATGATCAGGGAAAGATCTTCCCCTGATATGTCCAGATACGGTCCTTCTTCGTCGGCCTTGATTTCTACTTGTCCCGCAAGACCGGCCTTATTCAAAAGTTCCTCGGTAATCTCCAGGGCCAGAGAGATGTGTTTATCCCGATCTTCCGGAGCATCTTTGCCGGGTTTGATCACATCCTCTTCGGATTCAGGTACTTCGGGTGTGTGACGATTGGCTTCAGCCTCTATCGGCACGTTTTCTTCTTCCGATTTCTCTTCTGTAACCGGAGGAGTGATGTTTTTAAGCACGGCCTTTATCTTGGCCTTGCGTCCTCCCAGTCCGAATATGCCTGTGGACCCCCGGGTAAGTATATTGATTTCAAGATCGTCAGGCTTTGCCTTAAAATATTTACATGCAGCTTCTATTGCATAGTCTAAGGTTTTGCCGTCAAATTCTCTTGATTCTTGTGCCAGTGCAGAAGATTCATTATTTGTCATCATCTTTTATTCCACTTAGTCGGTGAATTTGTTCACATAGTGTTGCTGTGCGATAGTAAGCACGTTGTTAATCAACCAGTAGAGCACCAATCCCGAGGGGAAATTTATGAACATACAGGTAAATATCACAGGTAGAAATTGCATCATGCGGGCCTGCATGGGGTCAAGGGAAGAAGGGCTTAATTTTTGCTGTAAAAACATGGAAAGCCCCATGAGCAAGGTAAGTACTGGTATGCCTCCCAGGTAAGGAATGTTTACCCCGGGTATCATTAGACGGTCAGGAGCTGAAAGGTCGTTTATCCACAGCATGAAAGGGGCATGACGCACCTCTATTGATTGAAGCAATACCTTGTATAAGGCAAAAAACACCGGAATTTGAAGCAGCATGGGCAGACAGCCGCCCATAGGATTCACCTTGTAGGTTTTATAGAGCTGCATGAGCTCCTTGTTCATTTTTTCTTTATCTTTCCCATACTTTTCCTTAAGCTTAGCCATTTTTGGCTGCAGCTTTTGCATGGTCTTCATGGACTTGGCACTTTTTTGCGCCAGGGGCCAGAAGGCAACCTTGATCAGTATGGTAACAATAATTATGGCCAGGCCATAATTATGAATATATCGATAAAGGAATTTAAGAAAGTACAGAAGGGGCTTGGCAATTGGATCAAACCAACCAAAATTTATGGCCTTAGAAAGATTGTGCCCCAGGGCGTTCAGGCGGTCGATATCTTTTGGTCCGAAATATATTCCCAGATTTAAGACCTCAACTCCTTGCCCTGCGCTTTTAGGAGATGGTTTGAGTGCAGTCAGCCGGCTCTCAGTCAGACCATCAGCCTCTTTTTTCTCGATCAACACATTCCATGGGCCCTCGCTGACAATCGGGATCAAGGCTGTCATGAAATAGTCGTCGCCGTAACCCATCCAGTCAACCGGACCTGTGTAGGCATGTTTTTCCCCGATGTCGTCCAGTTTTATTTCATGCAACTCATTTTTGGCGTAATAGGAAGGACCTGTAAATGTAAATCTACTATATGTGAGTCCACTTAATCCACTTCCTCCCTCGCCGGGTTTATTGTACAAGCATAACGTGCCCGGGATAGTCCCCGCCCCTGATAAATAAACAGATAGATCTATCCAGTAACTTCCCTGGTGGAATGTGTATGCCCTTGTGATTTTAATGCCATTGGACATATTACAGGTAAACTTCAGTTGTGCTTCCTCTCCGGCCCTTGTAAGTTTCAGGCCTTCCTTATCCGGTTCAAAGAATTGGGAAGACAGGTCTACCGGAGGCTGAGATTCCATTTGAAGCCCAAGGGGTAGATGCAAGGGAGAGACATCGATCAAATTCACAGGAGCGGCGTCATCTGAAAGCGTTGTCAGGTATTGCTTTAAGAGGTATTTTTTAACTGTGCCCCCTCTTTCCGAGAAAACGAGTCGGTAAAGATCCGTTTCCACAGTGATGTCTCTTGCCTTGCGAAGGGGTGCCTTTGTGTCAACTGGAATATCAGGACTTCTTATACCGCTCAGGGTAGAAACAATGGCGCCCCCATCAGTGCGAATGCGTTCCCCATATTCATGGTCTGGGGCTTGCTCACTGACACCTGTGGCAGGGACATTCCCAACACCGGTTTTTTCACGAGGTGGTTGTGATACATCGCCACCAAAGAAAAACTGAAACCCAATCAATACTGCTATAGACAAAACTAACGCTATTAATGTACGTGAATCCATTGTAGTAAACCTTAATCATCAGAGCCGTCTTCTCAACTCCATCTCCGGTTTTTAATTGGAGTTTTGCAAACGGCTAATCAAGCAACCATTTTTTGCTGTGAAGGGCCTTCTTAACGTAAACCGGCAATCAGGGGACAGGGTCGTATCCGCCCGGAGTCCAGGGATGACACCTTAGGAGTCGTTTGGTAGCCAACACAATACCTGTAATAGGACCGTGTTTAACAATGGCCTCCTCAGCGTATCGGGAGCAGCTCGGAAAGAAACGGCAAGACCTTGGTAAAATAGGGGAAAACAATAGCCTGTATATTCTAATGAAAAAAATGATGAATTTGCTCAATATGGTCTTAGTATTCAATTGTTAACACCTGTTCGAGGCATCAAATGCCTTGACAAGATTGCTCTTGAGTTCATTCCAATCAAGGTGGAAAAATTTCCTGTATGGCACAAAAACCAGATCATGACCAGTGGGAAAAATCCGCTTGTTCGTGCGGAATAACTCCCTGATCAGCCTTTTGGCTCTGTTTCTCTTGGTAGCTCCACCAATTTTTCTGCCGGCACTGATACCGATTCTACAGTAGGACAAATAATTCCTTGTAATTATAATAGTAAGGCCGGGCAGCTTTATTCGTTTCCCCTTTTGATAAACCCTGATAAAATTTTCCGCGCCTGTCAATCTCTCTTTTTTTGAGAGAGCTTGGGTGTGTAAGGACTGCCTCATTTTATTGTAAGGCATTTTTGTTTTACGTCCAGAAGGCTTCCTCTACAATAACCTTTATGCTGATAAGCTGTGTCTCCCTTTTGCTCTGCGCCTGCTCAGTACTCTACGGCCTGCCTTTGTACTCATACGTTTACGAAATCCGTGGGTCCTCTTTCTTTTTAAATTGCTCGGCTGAAAGGTCCTTTTCATATTAATTAGCTCCCTACTCCCAAATTATCCGGGCAATATTATGCCAAAATTGTGGCTGAACGGCCTTTTTGTTCAGACACTGAATACATGCGTGTGCCAGGACTGTGAACAACAAAATAGACAATTTATCCAAAAAATTCAATAAACTAAGAAGATTTAGAAAAAGTGTTACT
>JAUXDR010000151.1 GCA_030618205.1 Deltaproteobacteria bacterium
TACGCGAATATTGTGCCATAATGAAAAAATGCGGCGGTAATGATTATAATATATTGATTTATCAATATAATTTTGTGCGAAATAGGCTGTCAGGGTATTTTGAACGTGGAGGAAGGACCTTTTCTTTTGTAAAGTTACTATACATATACAGTTGATATGATGTAAATCAAGTTGATAGCAATAATCTCCTTCTACACTTCTTTATTAAGTGGCTTTATGGGTTCGTGCTATGCGGGATCCGGATTAGATGTTCTGGAGTGTCCTGCGCAGGAGGGTTAAGGCCGTTTTCAATTTAGAAAGGGCACCCCTGGCTCTACGGAGTGGCGGTTAAGGATAGTGGCGAATATAGATTAATATGTTTGATAACGGAGTGGGTCTAATAGTAGCATGAGAGGACGCAAGGGTTGATTGAAATATGGTGTGGGGTCAAATACCGGGTCTTCCGGTGTCAATGAACTTAGTTGGATGTCTTTGAGGGTGATTTTAATTTCCAGGTCCAGTTCCTTGAGTTTTATCCGGATTTTGCTCGGATAAGGGGCGCAATCTCCCAGCAATACCGGGTCATCGTACAGAACTTTGAGTTCAGGATTCTCTAAAGAGATCGGTGACAGCGTTTGTCTGTCGAACTTTGCCAATCCAGGCCCTCCTTGATGGAAAAAGCTAATACAAACTGGTTTTTCATAATCTTTAAAGTTTCTTTCCTTCTTACATGGAGCAACTTCAATATTTTGCGTCTCAACCACACTCCATGGATTTAATAGCCAGGATGCCTCGTTAATAAGGGACGATATCTCCTTGCCATTTCTAAGCTTGTCATTAATACTGGTAACATATACTGCGTTATGCGATGGTATGAAGAGATAAAAGGCTTTTTTCGCAACCAGGCAATCAAAGACAGTTACGCCAAAGGGACCATGACCTGTCACCCTGGCAAACTCTCCTTCATGTGTCCTTGTCCACATAAGCTGTCCTTTGATTTCAGGCTGAGTTTGATCATGGATCGTGAGCTTCAATTTGACCCTGGCCTTAAGGCTGGAGAGCTGACTTGCCTGTAAGCTTATGGCATCCAATATATCTCCAGTTGCGATTTTGGGACCAGGTTGTACACTTGGTGGCCTTTTTGGTTTTCCAGCGCAACCGGACAGGCACGCGCACGCAAGAAGGGCTAAAGCAAAGGCAAATGGAAAACTATATATGATTCCGCTGAAAAAACCCAATCTGCGGCGTTGCTTCAATTTTCCACTCACTGCGACATACGCTAAGTACGTCTCATTCCCGGAAAATTTCGCGCCTTGCATCTCAGGCTTTTTGAGCGGAATCATATTTAAAGGTTTTTTGCAGTGTAATCATGTATTATTTTATTCATAACGGGTCCTATATTAAGCACTGAATACAATCTATGCTTTGCCATGAAAAGGCAGGTATCGTGTTTAGCATGGGATCTTTGAAATAACAACCCGCAGAATAAATCTCATGTATTAGGGAGAGACAATAGAGGCTATGGAACAAGATATCGGAAAGGCGTTAACATATCAGATAAAGAGGGAAATAGCAGAGAGATACTTCGGCTATAGAAAAACCATAGAGGAAGACAGGCAGGCCCTTGAGGCCATGATCTCTGATCTTTGCTTCCTATACGAACAAAAGGTAGGGAGGGACATAGCCAGAATATATGTCCTTATACAGGATTTGAACCTGATTGACGAATTCTTAAGGCTTACGGGTTGGGAAGGCCGTCCCTTTTTCGATCAGTATACAGTGGAGTCGGGCACGATCAGGGAGCGGCTTCTTAAGAACATGGAACTCCATGGCTGGTTGGCCCATTCTAAATTTGCCAATCTGCTTTTAGACAGCTATGAAAGGCTTTACCTGGACACATTTGAGTACAGAGAAAAGCTGGATGAGGTACTAGAGGAGGCCCAGGTAATAGACGAGGAGATTCGTCAGTTTAAAGAGAAATTCGCTCTTGAGGAAATCATGAGTTTTTTAAATACCTTAGATAGAAGGGATGATCTTGCAGGTGTATTAGGTGAGAATCTGCCGGCAGGTAGAGCAGAAGATCTATCATCCCGTCTTGAACTGGTCCCTGTTGGTGACCTTGAAAAGTTACTACCCAGGGTGCCGGATTTGCCGGCGCCAGATAAGGTAAAGAGCAGCCTAAAAGACCTTGCCAATAGAGCAGTTAAATCTCATAAGGAGGAAGTCCTTAAAGCTGTCGGGGAGGGAAGTGAATAATTACTTATAGTTCGGTGGGTAGCGGTAAAGCGGGCGTTGTAATCCTGTGAACGGTTACTAAATCAGAAAGGAACAGTCTCTATGGATACAGATAACGATTTTGCTTCATACTCTGAGTATTCTGAGGATATTCAACATGTCTGGCACACTGTAACAGTACCTTTGGGAGCCAATACCTATGATATTCTCATAGGTCCGGGGCTTTTGACAGAGTTGGGAAAGGACCTCAAGTCGAATTTGCCTGCTCCGCGATACATAATTATCACGGATTCAAATGTAGGGGATTACCTTGGGGCGGATCTTGTTAAGTTGCTGGGCCAAGGCGGAGTCAAGGTTGAGTTGTTGTCCTTTGCAGCAGGCGAGGAATCAAAAAATATGGATACCGTAGTGGATCTGGCCCGCAGGATGATAGACCTGGGTGCAGATAGGCAGACTGCCATACTGGCTCTGGGCGGCGGAGTGGTTGGAGATGTAGCAGGGTTTCTTGCCTCCATCTATATGAGGGGTGTCCCGCTTGTGCAGATTCCTACTACACTCCTTGCCCAGGTAGACAGCTCAGTAGGAGGAAAGACAGGGGTTGATTTGCCTGAGGGGAAAAACCTCCTCGGGACCTTTTATCAGCCCGGAAGAGTCTATGCGGACATAGGGGTGTTGACTACTCTGCCCAAGGCTGAGATCAGAAATGGTCTTGCTGAAGTAGTGAAGTATGGAATGATCCAAAGCCCGGAACTGTTTGATTTCCTGGAGGAGAAGTGGCGGGACGTAATAAATCTTGAACCACATGTCACAGCTCACATAGTCTACAGCTCTTGTTCCATAAAGGCTGATGTGGTGTCTGCTGATGAGCGCGAAGGAGATCTGAGACGTATCCTTAATTTTGGTCACACTGTGGGCCATGCGGTGGAGGCCGCGGCACACTATCAGATCCCTCACGGGGAGGCGGTTTCCATGGGTATGGTGGTGGTTTCAAGGATCTCTGTAGCAAAGGGTTTGATGCCCGAGGGGGATCTTGAGAGGCTGTGCAGGCTTCTGGACAGGTTAAATCTCCCCAGGGCGATTCCGGCAAATCTCTCTGCAGAAGAGCTGATGGATCTCCTTCAGCATGACAAAAAGGCAAAGTCAGGGCGACCTCACTTTGTCCTGAGCCGAGGAATCGGTCAAGTTCTTATAACGGATGATGTTAGTAGAGAGGAACTGGCAATGGCTATTGAGGCCTCACG
Source organism: Deltaproteobacteria bacterium (assembly GCA_030618205.1). Next base: position 3,456 of record JAUXDR010000151.1, read on the forward strand.
GGGCTAAAGATTACCCGTTATTTCTATCGGCAATTTTTTTATTTGCTTCAAATTGCAGTAAAAGTGCTTTGATCTCCAGGCCACATGAAAAGCCAACAAGGTTTCCCCTTTTCCCGACCACTCTATGACAGGGTATAATAATGGGCAGCGGATTAGACTTGAGGGCCTGTCCCACTGCCCTGGGCGAACCGCAACCGACTTCAGAAGCCATCTCACTATATGACA
>JAUXDR010000045.1 GCA_030618205.1 Deltaproteobacteria bacterium
AGGCTGGCCGGGCATGAAGCCCCAGCCTGTTATATATAGTCACAGTGGCTTCACATTCCATGATTTCAAACTAGTAAATCGTATCAAAATAAAGGCTGCAGACCACTGGAAGAAAACACGGCAGAGGCTCAGCGGATCACAGATTTTAGTAAACATTCACAGGTTACATTAAAAGATGAACGTCGAACATCGAACATCGAACGTCCAACGTCGAATAAAAAACAAATATCCAATACCGAACATTCAACGGCTATTTCTGTTTCTTTATCTTTTCCCATTCAAAATTCGATGTTGGACGTTCGATGTTCGATGTTCATCTTTTTCTTGAACCCTCACAAACTACAGTTGGAACACCCACCCCGGAAGAGTTTTTTATTAACCCAGCGCATGCCATGTTTGAGCAAGGCCTCTTCGTCATTGGAGATGGCCTCTATCACCTCCTCAGATTCCATGTAGCGATCAAGGTTAGGGCCCTCCAGGAAATATTGACGGAAACTATCAATATCGTAGCATCCCATGTGAAAGATATCGATCTGATCCGCGTTCAGATACTCTATCCCTGCCACTGTCTTAGCCTGAAGTATCTCCCCAAAGATATCATTCATTTCATTATATTGCTCAATGCCTTCATTTTCCTTCCAACTCCTGACGGTCCATTCCTTTCCGTCCTGGAATCCTTCACAATCCGGCTCCCTGACAATATAATAGAATTCCTCCACTCCGTCCCTGTCCCGGCTTCGACAGGCCATTCTGGCAAGGGGATAAGTGCGGCATGCACCAGGCCTGTCTTTATAAACCGTACATCCTTTTCCTTCTTCCAGAAACGGACATTTTAAATAGGGGTCTTCCATCTTGACCAACACTACAGGAAGCCCTGAATTCTGTCCGACATATATACTTGTATAACGTTTTAGAAAGTCCGCGGACTTAATACCTAAATGATTCTTGAGCCTGAATATGTCATAAGGCATGAGGACCAGGCTTAAATCATAACAGCAGTGTGTAAAACAGCCCTTATCCGGCGTGCAGGAAAAGCAGAAGGTGTCCTCATCTTTTAATTGTCTGGATTTGTCAATATAAGCTTCAGGTCCTTGAGACATGAATTGAGGCTCCTATATTGTGTCTGAACGAAAAGGCCGTTCAGACACAATTTTGAATTCTAAAGTTTGAATTTTGAATTTAAAAAAGGAAATAACCTTAATATGTTAATTGTCCATGATCTAAATTGAGAAAACAAAATTTGGGGTTTCCGTTCAGGCACTATATAACATTTTTTATTTTGCTGAAAGTACCCCTTTATAGGCAATGTTGAATTGTGAATGTTGAATGTTGAATTGTGGAAGGACATTTAAAAGACATATACCTTAATTCAAAATTCAAAATTCAACATTTATTGTACGCCGCAGATTGGGTTTTTTAGCGGAATCATGCCTTAAAACTGATGCCCCCCTCAAGGCCGTCTATGATGATTTCCTGTTCCTCTGGTGTGATAAAGGCGTGCATGGGAAGGGACAGCACTTCCTCTGCGGCCTTTTCTGCATAGGGAAATGATCCTGGTCCAAGTCCCAGGCCTTTAAAGGCAGGCTGAAGGTGGACCGGGACAGGGTAATGAATGGCAAAGGGAATGCCTTCTTGTTTGAGAAAGGTGGTCACCTGGTCCCTGAACCCTTCGGGGATTCTCACTGTGTACTGGGCATACACGCATGTCCTGTCCGGCATTACTGCAGGAGTCTGTATTTCCGGTATTTTTTGGTTAATCAGTTCTGAATAACGGCCGGCAGCTTCCTGCCTGGCCTTAATTTCTTCATCAAAGTGGGCAAATTTGGCCAGGACTATTGCTGCCTGGATGCTATCCAGCCTGGCATTAAGCCCTATTTCTTCATGCTGGTATCTGGCCCTCTGGCCATGGACCCTGAGACACTTTATCATATCTGCCTTTTCCGGATCATCAGTGAAGACCATGCCCCCGTCCCCATATGCTCCAAGGGGCTTTGAAGGGAAAAAAGAGGTGACACCTATTTCGCTGAGGCCGCAAGACAGCCGGTTTTTGTATTTTGCCCCAAAGGACTGGCATGCATCCTCAATCACCAACAGGCCAAACGCCGACGCAATTTCATTGATTTCGTCCATATCAGGGCACTGACCATAAAGGCTTACAGGGAGGATGCCCCTTACCTTGGCCCCGGCCTTCTGCCTTGCAGCCAGAGCGTCCCGCATCTCGCCCGTGTCAAGGTTAAGGCTTTTGGGGTCTATATCCACGAATACGGGCTTTGCCTTCAGAAGGGCTATGACTTCCGCAGTAGCTATAAACGTAAAGGGGGTTGTGATAACCTCTTCTCCGGGCCTTAAGTCCATGGCCATAAGTGCAAGGAGCAGCCCATCCGTCCCTGAGCCTACCCCTATTGCATGTTTGACCCCCACATAAGCTGCGAGAGCTGTCTCCAGGTCCTCCACCGGCTTGCCCAGTATGAACTGGGTCTTTGTAAGTATTTCGTGGATGGCCGAGTCTATTTCCTGTCTGTAGCTTTGATACTGCCTGTCTAAATCAACAAATTTCATATTTTTATCCTTTCGTAAGCGTTTACAGGGTGCTGCAGATGCGAGGCGGAGGATACGCAGACGTACTTCCTGTACTTCAAGTGCCCGACAACAAAGCAGGTGCGGTGCCCTGTGAACGCTACATCCTTTCAAGCGCCCTGCCGATGGCCTGGGCGGCGATTTCTATATCCGATTCGATAGTCCCTCGACCCAGTGTGAGACGAAGGGTCCCCAAGGCTACTTCCGGCGAGACTCCCATGGCGGCGAGCACATGGGAGACCTTAATATCCCTGTCGTGGCAGGCCGAACCGGTAGAGGCCATAATCTCCGGGGCCTGAGCCAGGATCTTTGCTCCATTCTTGCCGATAAAACTGACGCTCAGGGTGTTGGGAATTGTATTCTCAGGATCACCATGCCTGATTATGGGATGGCCCAGTTTGGATAGTTCTGCATAGAGCTTGTCCCTGAGACCTGTTTGCCTTTCCGCCTCGGCCTTAATGTCCAAGGCAACAAAATCACAGGCAGCTCCCAGTCCCACTGCCAGGGGAACCGGCTCAGTGCCGGGCCGAAGACCCTGCTCCTGGCCTGCACCGAACATGAGCTGACCAAGGGGTGCGCCTTTTCTGCAATAGAGGGCACCTATTCCTTTTGGCGCATAGAGCTTGTGTCCTGCAACACTCAGGTAATCTACTCCAAGATTTTTGACATCCACAGGGATCTTGCCCACGGCCTGGGCCGCGTCTGTATGGATCAGCACTCCACGCTTGCGGGCCAGTTGCGAAATCTCAGCTACCGGCTGAATAGCCCCGGTCTCATTATTTGCCAGCATCACTGAGACCAGCACTGTATCAGGGCGTAAGACCTTTTCAACTTCCAGTGGATCTACAACGCCCTGGCTGTTTACCTTTATAAAGGACACGTTCCACCCCTGTTCAAGCAAATGCAGGCAGGGATTCATAAGGGATGGGTGCTCAATACTGGTGGTGATGATGTGTCGCCCTTTGCCGGACATGGCTTGGCATACGCCTGCTATAGTTAAATTATTGGATTCTGTGCCTCCGCTGGTGAAGAGGATTTCAGTAGGATCTGCGTTGAGCAGCGATGCCACTTGGGCCCTGGCGTATTCCAGTGCCCTCTTGGCCGTTTGGCCGAACCTGTGTCCGCTGCTGGGATTGCCCCATTTTTCTTTCAGTGCGGAATTTACTTCCTCCTGCACCGGCCTTGCAACCGGTGTGGTTGCATTGTAATCAAGATATATTTCAGACATTTCTGGGGGAAAAACTCCTTTTTTTGTCATGGTTTTTGTAATTTTTTCTGTTATTAATTCATTTTCAGGATTTTGGATGGTAAAATCGGCGAAGAAGCTGCCAACTATAACAGAGCGTGTTCAGAGCAACAATACGCTGAAGTAATTGAATGAGCTCACAGGTCATCAATAATTATTCATTCCCTGCCGGGGAGTGTGAACGGTTAAATTGAATGAGCAAATACGGTAAATAGGAATTCTTGTGTCCAAAATACATATCCTTCCTCTACATATTGCCAATCAAATCGCAGCAGGTGAAGTAGTGGAAAGGCCTGCTTCGATAGTGAAGGAGCTCCTTGAAAATTCTATAGACGCAGAGGCCAAACGGATCCGTGTAGAGCTCGAAGATGGTGGTAAACACCTCATCAGGGTTACAGACGATGGTGTAGGCTTAGAAAAAGAAGACATCGATCTGGCTGTTGAACGCCACGCAACCAGCAAAATCAGGGATGAAGCCGATTTGGCTGTTATACATACCATGGGTTTCAGGGGTGAGGCCCTTTCGAGCATAGGCGCTGTTTCCAGGCTGTCCATCACTTCCAGGCCTTCTGACAATATCGAAGGATGGCGAGTGAGAGTGGACTTTGGCAGAGACAAGAAGACCATGGCTGTAGGATGCCCATCCGGGACTACAGTGGAAGTAGAGGACTTGTTCCTGGAGATACCGGCAAGACGCAGGTTTCTCAAGAGGCGTCAGACTGAGTTGGGACATATTTCCCAAATAGTACGTACCCTATCAGTGGGTTTTCCTGAGATCCTTTTTGAACTCCTGAGTGATGGAAGGGAAATATTCCGGTCCCGTCCTGGTTGCCAGGGCCCCCAGCGCCTGTGGCCACTGGTAGGGGATCAGCTTGTTCTTCAAATGCTGCCAGTTGAAGGCAAATCCCAGGAAATCCTGGTTTCAGGTTATGTGACACCACCGGAGGAAGCAAGGGCCTCCTCCAAGTCTTTTTACTTTTTTTTGAATCAAAGACCCATAAATAGCAGACTGCTATGGAAGGCGCTTAATCAGGCCTTCAGGGGCTTCATGATGAAGAATTCATACCCTATGGGTGCCCTGTTTCTGGAGGTCCAGCCGGATCAGGTGGACGTAAACGTGCATCCTGCTAAACAAGAAGTTCGTTTCCACGATTCAGACGCAATATACCGGATTGTTTACCACTCTGTACAAAGGGCCCTTGAAGGCATAAAGGTTGTTGCTGCGCCTTTTGGAAAAACCCAGGCAAGATTGGAAGAAACAGGCCTTTCAATTAATCAACAGGAACTGGATATACCTCCTGATGCTTTTCAGGTCTCAGAGGAATTTCCCGCTTACGGGGGATTCCCTTCATCCGGGCAAGATCAGAAAACAGCCCTGATTGCCGGCCCCAAGCCTCCTATATCACCCGATCAGGACCACTATGTCCACAAGTCTGATAAAACACATTTATGGCAGGACTTTCGTGTTCTCGGACAGTTGGCCAGGAGTTATATCCTGGCAGAGGGACCGGATGGCCTTGTGCTTGTGGACCAGCATGCAGCTCACGAGGCCCTTATCTTTAAGAGGCTAAACCAACAGATTGCGCAAACTGATGCCCTGGCTACCCAACCCCTTGTATTTCCTGAAGTCCTGGAAAGGAACCAGGAAGATATTGCAAAACTTCCAGAGATTTGTCCCATACTAAACCGATTAGGAGTGGTAATCGAGCCATTTGGACATTCACAGGTTGCTATCAGGGCCGTCCCGGATTTCTTATCCTCTTGCTCCAAGACCAGCGAAGTAGTCGGTGAGCTGATAGACCGTATTCTCAGTTTTCCAGAACAGGATGTAAAAGGCCTGGTTCACGATCTTCTGGCCTCCATGGCTTGCCATTCCGCAATAAAGGCCAATCACCACCTCGAGTTGCAAGAGATGGATGCCTTACTCAAGGAATTGGTTTCCGAAGAAGTGACCCACTGCCCCCACGGAAGACCTGTAGTTCAGGTTTTGGGATTCAGCGAGATAGAACGGCGATTCGGGCGAAAACGATGATCGAATCCTCCAATTCTTCAATCACCAAATCACCAAATCACCAAATCACCCAATTCTCCCCCCTGGCCCTTGTTGGTCCGACTGCTGTGGGAAAGACGGCCCTGTCTCTTCGCCTTGCAAAAGAGATATGCGCTGAGATCATAAGTGTGGATTCAGTGCAGGTATTCAGGGGACTTGATATCGGGACTGCCAAGCCCGGCCTTGAGGAACAGAAGCAGGTCCCCCATCACCTGATTGACGTTGCAGATCCTGATGAGCCCTTTGATGTTGCTGACTTTGCGCGTAAGGCACTGGGCATCATCAGGTCGATGACATTAAGGGGAAAGGTGCCCTTGCTGGTTGGGGGCAGCGGACTTTATCTAAGGTCCCTCCTTGAGGGACTGGCCCCATGTCCGGGACGTGATCCCATGGTAAGGGAAATGTTGAATAAAATCTTAGCAAATCAGGGGGAAAAGGCCCTTTATGACCTCCTTGCCGGCGCAGACCCGGAAGCAGCGAGCAGGCTCCATCCGAATGATACATTCAGAGTCATAAGGGCACTTGAGGTCTATCATCAGACCGGAGAACCTATATCAATATGGCAGAGGAGGCATAAAAGTACTTCAGGACAGAAACTGTTGTGCACAAAGATAGGACTGGTAAGGCCCAGGGAAGAGCTCTATGAGCGGATTGACGCACGGGTTGGCGCTATGCTGGATACCGGGTTCCTAGGGGAAGTGAAATTTTTGCTGGATAAAGGGTATTCACACCATCTTAAACCCTTGCAGTCCCTTGGATATCGGCATATTATCCGTTTTCTCAAAGGAGAAGTGTCCTTTGATGAGACTGTAAGCCAATTAAAAAGGGATACCCGCCGTTATGCAAAGCGCCAGCTTACATGGTTCCGGGCCGATCCTGAAATCAGATGGTATCATCCTGAAGCCCTGATGGGTCTTCACAGAATCTGGCAAGAAATTGGATAATTGAAAGAGCTGGGAATTGAATTTACCTAATTTACTGACCCTCATACGCATTATACTTACGCCTCTGCTGGTGATAATGCTTATCAACGGTAAGTTTGTTGAAGCCTTGATTGTTTTCACTATAGCTGGAATAACCGACGGCCTGGACGGCCTGATAGCTCGATGGATGAGACAGAAGACCCGCATTGGCGCCATTTTGGACCCTATTGCCGACAAACTCCTTCTCACATCATCTTATGTAACTCTTGCAGTCATAGGGTTTCTGCCAGGCTGGCTGGCAGTAACTGTGATTAGTCGAGATGTGATAATCGTGTTTGGTGTCTTGATACTTTTTTTGTTTCAGGGTGGAGTGGAAATCCACCCATCTGTGCTTGGCAAGATTACGACAGTAGCCCAATTGGGGACTATTTTTATGGTCCTCGTAGATCATAACTTGGGCTTGTTTTGCAGAATTTTACCTTTTCTTTATATAGCTACTGCCCTGATTACTGTAATTTCCGGACTCCATTACATGTATCTTGGGGCTCAACTCCTGGGCCCTGATGAAAATAGAGCCGAATAATTTT
>JAUXDR010000164.1 GCA_030618205.1 Deltaproteobacteria bacterium
TCAGAACAGGCGTTGACACCTTTACATCAGATGGTAGGTTGAGCCTGCCTTGTTCTGAGAATAAACATGGGGAGAAGGAGATTATGGATAAGAAGAAAATATTAGTCGTGGGTTCCGGAGGACGCGAACACGTTCTTTGCTGGAAGCTGGCGTCCAGTCCCAGAATTTCCAGAGTATTCTGTGCTCCCGGAAATGCCGGCATAAGTCAACATGCCGTCTGTGTACCTTTAAAGGTCTCTGACATTAATGGTCTTGTATCATTTGTCAAAAAGGAGGGTATTGATATAACCTTAGTAGGCCCGGAAGCCCCTCTAGCTGAAGGTCTGGTAGACAGATTCAACGAACAGGGACTTGCAGTATTCGGACCCACTAAAGCGGCTGCTGAGATCGAGGCAAGTAAGGTATTTTCAAAAGACTTACTCACTGAGGCAGGTATACGAACAGGGGCCTACAAGGTTTTTACCGAGCCGGATGCCGCCTTTGATTATATCAAGAACGTAGTTGGAGTGCCCATTGCAATAAAGGCAGACGGGCTGGCAGCCGGCAAGGGGGTGTTGCTCGCTCATTCCCTGGCTGAGGCGGAGGAGGCAATAGATCTCATTCTTTGCAAAAAGGCCTTTGGTGAAGCGGGCAATCGTCTGATAGTAGAGGAATTTCTCACCGGGGAAGAGGCCTCCTTCATGGCTATAACCGACGGAACAACTGTCCTTCCTCTTGCCACTTCCCAGGACCATAAGCCCATATTTGATAATGACCAGGGGCCTAATACCGGCGGTATGGGTGCTTACTCCCCGGCCCCGGTGGTAAACAGCGGTCTGTTTGACGATATCATGGATACGGTTATGAAGCCCACTGTGGAAGCCATGACAAGGGCAAAAAGGCCCTATCAGGGAGTGCTTTATGGTGGCCTAATAATTAAAGACGGTATGTTTGAGGTCTTGGAATTTAACTGCCGGTTCGGTGATCCTGAGGCCCAGCCGATCCTGATGCGACTTCGCACTGACCTGGTGGAGATATTTGAGGCAGCACTTGAAGGCAGGCTGGATGAAGTCAAACTTGAGTGGGATCCAAGGGCTGCTGTTTGCGTTGTCCTGGCCTCCGGAGGCTATCCTGGAAGCTATGAGACAGGCAAGGTCATCCACGGTCTTGAAAAAGTGGCTGAGATGCAGGACGTAATGGTTTTTCACGCAGGGACCGCCAAGGATGGAGACCGATTCGTCACATCCGGCGGAAGAGTCCTTGGGGTTACGGCACTTGGGAATACCGTTTCAGAGGCAATAGACCTTGTATATGAAGCAGTTGGACAAATCTCCTGGGAGGGGATGCACTATAGAAGGGATATTGGTCAAAAGGCCCTCAGATACACGTCCAGTGCGACCGGCACGCCGGTTTCCCCGCATTCCGGCAGCTCTGCCAAGGTTGGCATTGTCATGGGAAGCCTCAGTGACAAGGAGGTTATGGAAACGGCCCGGGATATTCTGAATGAGTTTGATATAGCATGTGAGTTGAAGGTTGCTTCAGCCCATCGCTCCCCGGAACTTACTGCATCATATGCCAGGGAAGCAGAAACCAGAGGAATAAAGGTCTTGATTGCCGGCGCCGGAATGGCCGCACATCTGGCCGGCAGCCTGGCAGCTAATACGATCCTTCCTGTAATAGGGGTGCCGGTGGACAGTTCGGCTTTGAATGGACTTGATGCCTTGCTTTCCACTGCCCAGATGCCCCCTGGTGTCCCGGTTGCAACCATGGCAATAGGAGAAGCCGGGGCAAAAAATGCCGCCTTGTTGGCACTTCAGATCCTGGCACTGGAAGACCGGGACCTTGCAAGGAAGTTGAAGGAATACAGAAAGGCCCAGGCAAAAAAGATAGAAGAACTTAATAGATTCTAATTTAGGAATTGAGGGTTGGTTGTTAATTCCTTAATTTATTTCGAGCTGTGCGGTTACACGTCCCTTGTGCTTTACTCGAAAGCGCTATGGATATTACCATGGACCTGAGCAGGCAGCTGGTTTCCAGGCTCTGTGTGACTACTCGAAATACTTTTCTTCCACTGATATGCCCGCAGTACTCAAGCGTTTATAGTCTGCCTTGAGACGGTCATTTGCGATGGCGCGATTGCTATGAGCAACATCCACGGACGCGGTGGGTAAGACCGTGACATAATTCTTGCTAACTGAATAAGTCATGCCTCCTGCATGAAAACGATACGCAGCATTGAGCAAGAAGGCCTCCTGGTCTTCAGTTATTCCTGCCTCCGGATGTACCTTTAGACTGATAGGTATCTTGTGGAGGACAACATCTCCCTCTACCTTCTTTCCTTCTTGGGCCATCTGAATCAAGTCTTCAAGTCGACAAATAATGGGGATCATAAGTCTTTTCTCCTCTCCGTAATTGGTATATTTTGAAAAGATAGTTATTATTTAAAAATAACTCCTGATTACAGCCAGTCAATCAGAAATTGAAGAAAGTTCCCCTTAGGACCTGTAAACACCGATTTTCGCGCTAGTTTTAACCGTCATATTGATATAAGATTTTCAGCCTAAAATTTATCTGAATTTGAGGTTAAGATTCACAGATTCAAGCCATGAAATTGACTTGGGCAACCTATGCCATGGTACAGCTCTTAGTAATGGGTTATGTGCTCTGCGTGGATATGTGACGGTAAGTTCTCCGCTTTTTACAGTTATATTTGCCTTGCCTTTGACGAAATGACGGAAGATCTTGGGAGCATCGCAATCCTGAAAACCACGCAGCTTTTGGGCCAGCATGTTGTACAGGGTATCGGCCATCATAGTCATAATGACATCAAAGTGAACTTTAACAAGGATAGGAGAAGACAGGGCATTAAGATTGAAAAACTTGACTGCTTCCGAAATGACATTTTCAACACGCCATCTGCGGGAGTAATTGCTTACAAGCAATTCTAGGGAAGCATCAAAATCATTGGTGATCAGAAAGGTCGGCTTTTCGTGGCCGTTGCCCCGGACAATTATTTGGCGTAGTTCGCCGTCATAATCTCTAAGTGTTATAAATGATTCATGGACCTGGGGGTTGGGGTATTTTCTTTTCGCATGAGTGATATGGATGCGTTTCCATGGCTTAAGCTTATTGACCTTATCTATCAGTTTTTTGCCGCGACGCCTGAGTGTAATAAACTTTATGCCCTGTGTGTTCAATGCGGAAAGATTGGCATAGGTTGTAAATTTAGAATCAAAAACAAAAGTGGATTTGATACCCCGACGAATGCCTTTCCAGAAGGAAAGAAAATTCAGTACTTGATCGTCGGCCTCATCTCGATTGATGTCTGCATCTGTATACAGGATAAGTTTTGAGGCGGCATCCTGGGCAAACAGAGTAAGTGCTCCTTTCATCTTTTTATTGCGTGCTCCGGCCCAGTGTTTTTCCAATACCGACTCATCGCCAAAATGAGGTACAGTATGAAAATCTAGGTTAATAATGCTGCTATCATATAATTGAAGTTTATTGGCTTGTTTCACAAAGGCTTTTTGCAGACGTAAAAGATGCACTGCATCCAGTCCGTATGAAT
>JAUXDR010000093.1 GCA_030618205.1 Deltaproteobacteria bacterium
GGGAGTGGTCTTTGCCTTTCTCGCCACTGCCCGTGGTGAAACCCCCTATGAGATCAAAGACACAATCAAACTCAGAAACACAGCCCTGATGCTCGGCATAGACCCTGCTGAAAAGGACACCAGGGATCTCGCAATAGAAGTAGGCACCAAGATGCTCAGCGAATTCGGTCAGCAGGAGGGAACTCTGGCCTTCATGAAGAGGGCCCCCAAGGCCAGACAGGAACTTTGGGGCAGACTGGGAATCCTCCCCAGGGGTATTGACCGTGAGGTAGTGGAGATAATGCACCGCACCCACATGGGAGTGGACCAGGAACATAAAAACCTGCTCTTCCAGGCCGCCCGCTTGGCGTTGGCCGATGGTTGGGGCGCCTCCATGATAGCCACGGAGCTGTCTGACATCATGTTCGGCACTCCTGTCTCAGTAAGGAGCAAGGTAAATATCGGGGTCCTCAAGAAGGACGAGGTAAATATCACGGTTCACGGCCACGAGCCAGTACTTGCCGAGGCCCTGGCTATGGCAGCCAATGACCCGGAGATAATCAAGGCCTCCAAGAAAGTCAAGGCAAAGGGCATAAACCTGGCAGGCGTGTGCTGTACTGGAAACGAGATCCTCATGAGGAGAGGGATTCCCATAGCAGGGAGCTTTATCCAGCAGGAGGTTGTACTTGCCACTGCCGCGATAGAAGCCATGGTTGTGGATGTCCAGTGCATCATGCAGGGGCTGTCCTCTGTGGCGGACAATTTCCATACTGAACTCATCACCACATCTGAAAAGGCTAGGATTCCAGGGACTACTCACATACAGTTCGACGAGCACAGAGCCATGGAAACAGCTAAAGAAATACTATTGCGTGCCATCAACAAGTATCCGGAAAGGGGCAAGCACTTTATACCTGTGCATCAGATGGACGTGGTGGCCGGCTTCAGTCATGAAAATATCGACTATACTCTTGGCGGCCGTTTTCGCGCATCCTACAAGCCCCTTAACGACAACATTATAAACGGCCGTATCCGCGGTGTTGCCGCCATAGTCGGCTGTGATAACTACAGGGTCATGGAGGAAGTCCATATAGATCTTGCTAAGGAACTCATCGCCAATGACATACTCGTACTGGCTACTGGATGCGCTGCCACAGGCATGGGCCGCGCCGGGCTCTTGTCTCCTGAAGCATTGAGCATGGCAGGTGACGGCCTGAAGGAAGTCCTTGAGACAGTGGGATGCCCGCCTGTGCTGCATATGGGCTCCTGCGTGGATAACAGCCGAATCCTTATTGCCGCCACTGAAATGGTAAAAACAGGCGGTCTTGGCAATGACATAAGCGATCTTCCGGCAGTGGGCTGCGCCCCTCAATGGATGAGTGAAAAGGCGGTGTCCATCGGGCAATATTTTGTCTCAAGTGGTGTTTATGTGGTCTTCGGACCCGGCTTTCCCACAACAGGTTCCAAGGTGGTTACCGACTACTGCTTCAAGGAGATGGAAAACCTCTATGGAGGGATGTGGGACATGGCCGAGACATCCAATGATTTTGCCAATAAGATGATTGATAAAATAAACCAAAGGCGCCAGGACCTCGGTCTGGATAAGAAAAAGGAGCGAGTCCTCTTTGACATGGCCATGAGGCGTGAACTCGAGGCCGCGCCTCTGCTCGATGTAGGGTGTCATGGGCCGGGGGAATAATTAAATTGATGATTGATGATGGCGCATGAGCTGGTGCGCCTTTATGGTAAATGCGATGTAATAAAAAAATATATGAGTCATGAATTTACCATGAAAACAATTTCCCGGTCGAACATAAAAAAACAAGTTACGCTTTTTGCACAAAAGTATAAAGAGATCGTTGCTGTGTATCTTTTTGGTTCCATAGCCACCGGGAGGGATAAACTTGATAGTGATATCGATATTGCCATCATGGTAAATATCAAAGTATCCGGTTTGACAAGAATCGCCTGGGAGACCAGGCTGTCAGAATTAATTGGCAAGGATGTTGATTTAATTATTTTTGGACAATCGGGGGCTCTGCTCCGTCACCAGATTTTAAAATACGGTAAGCTTTTATATGAAAAAGATTTTCACGCTCGAGTGAAACAAGAGGTGAGAGCAAGGGCAGAGTATCTTGATTCCCGTTGCCTCTATCAAAAGCTGGCTGCCTGATATGGTAGACAAAGAACTTCTTTCCAGAAAACTGTCATTTCTTCAAAATTATGTATCGGAGCTTAAGCAAGCGGATGATATCAACTGGGAGAAATACACTGTAGATCCCAGGACAAGGGCCTTTGTGGAAAGGTACCTTCACCTCGCGATCGAATCTGTTTTTGATATTGCCAATCACCTAATATCATTTCATGACTGGCGGGAACCAGACAGCTATCGGGATATTTTCGTAATATTATATGAGAACAAAGTTATACCAAAAGAAACCCTGCATTCATTTCAAGAAATGGCATCTTTTCGCAATATACTGGTTCACCGGTATGAAAAAATCGATGCTGAAATTGTATTTGGAATTTTCAAGAAACGCCTTGTGGACTTCGATCTGTTTGGATCACTAATAAAAAACTGGGCTGAAAAACAGTAAAATGAACATAAGTTAGGCCCCCCTTTTTGTATTTCACTACAGAGAAGATCCGGTTTTTCCCAAATAGTCTACGATATCGTATCAACAGGAGAAAGAGGGAATATGAATGACAAGTTAGGCATTTTAGTTAGTTCCGACAGATACATCGACCACCTGATCGGCATTACCAAGGCGGCGCATAGGGCGGGAAAGAAAGTGAAGATTTTTCTCACTAATCGGGGCGTATTTTTGACTAAAAACGAGAGGTTCACCGAACTGGAGGGGATTTGCCATATAAGCCTTTGCAGCTTGTGCTTTGAATCCTTCAAGATTGATAAGCCCGTACCAATTGTTAAGGACCAGGATTTTGGTACTCAGATGCGGAATGTTCAAATAATGAAAGATTGTGATCGTTATATTGTTCTGTAGGAGAACCAGACCATGAATATTGAAAAGGTAGCTTTCATTATTAACGAGACCGAGAATTGCTGGCAGGCTCTGCGCAGCGCCTTCGGATGTATGGTGGAGAATCTTTGGTGCGGTGCCTTCTTCATTGACTCTAATATAGAATCACCCTCGAATTTATCAGAGGAGGAGTTCAAAGAACACCTGGAGAGTTTTGTGGTGGATTTTGAGGCAGAGATCTACACTAACGTCAAGGCCGATGCCGACAAATATGAGCACGTTAAATACCTTTCAGTGGAAGACATGATCCCCAAAATCAAGGCGTACCAGCTAGTGGTGCCTTTTTAGGAAAACGAGAAAATGAAGCAGTTACATATTTTTAAAAGCAGACCCAAAAATTATACTAAGTTCCTTGCTGAGAAATTGGCAGAAGACCGCAAGGCGACCCGGTTTAACCTTTATGAGGATACGGATTATGACAAGTTGGTGAAACTTATCTTTGGCAACGATGAGGTAATAAGCTGGTGGTGAATCGTTTTAAAAGATGAACGTCCAACATCGAACATCGAACGTCCAACGTCGAATGAAAAACAAATATCCAATACCGAATATTCAACGGCTATTTCTGTTTCTTTTCAGCCGTTTTGGTGCTCGTAACGAAAAACTTAATTAATTCTTCTGTTTCCTCTGAAATATCATTTAGTAGTTCAGGTTTTCTCATTCAAAATTCGATGTTGGACGTTCGATGTTCGATGTTCATTTTTTTAGACGTTCATTACGGGTTCATGCTGGCTTAAAATATAAAGACCATGCACAGGAAAGGGGAGTGTATAGTTAGGGATCTCTTCAAAGCGGATGCAGCCGATATCATCATCTTCCGGAATTTCAGACAGAGGAATGAGCCCCATAGGAATAGGGAGGTCAAATGGCCGTGAATTGATTGCGGACAGTCTGGAGACATACCGTTCCTTCATGCAGTCAATTATCATATCTCTTTCCTCAAGGGTGAATGATTCCAAAAGGACCTTGCGACTGCTCATGGGATCAAAAGGTGCTTTTCTGTCTATCGGGTCTCCCAGAAGTTTCGACCAGTCATAGGATTGGGCTTCCTTTTCATCCCAATCCGGCCGGAAAAGATGTACCTCTACATCTTCATGTCCTTTAAGATTATTTATAATTAAGGAGATCATATACCCCTTTTTTACAGGCAATTCATTCTGGGAGGTGATGATATTAAGTTTCATTTTTTCTCCTGTGATTTCTTACAGAGATCGTCAAATAGTTGAGTCGTTGAGTCGGAAAATAAATATGTTAAATCAGCATATTAGAGCTTCAACTACATCAGGTGTCCATTTTTTATGCAAACCATATAAATTCATATAATAATAACCACTTAACTAATCAACTATTCAACCACTTAACGAGGTCTGTATTAGGCTATTTTTCTTCCCCTTCTTTTTGCATGTACAGTTTGGCCTCTTCAGCAAGTTTCCTCAGCCTGTCATTTACTTTTGCAAATACTGAGTCTTCCGGATAGCGTCCGTCAGGTCCGGGGGTCCCGGCAGGTTGGCCTGTCAATATCTCCATGCCTTCTTCCACCTTGGATATGGCCCAGACATGGAACTTGCCCTGCTTTACGGCCTCTATCACTTCTGGTTTGAGCATCAGGTCCTTGACATTGGCCTCTGGGATTATTACTCCCTGCTCTCCGGTCAAGTTCCTCGCCTCGCATATGTCAAAGAAACCCTCGATTTTTCTGGTGACACCCCCTACCGGCAGAATTTCTCCTTTCTGGCTGACAGCCCCGGTTACAGCAATTCCCTGGTCAATCGGCACATCAGAGAGCGCTGACAACAGGGCGAACAGCTCTGCACCGGAGGCGGAATCTCCCTCGACCATGCCGTAGCTCTGCTCAAAGCAGATAGAGGCGGTGAGGCTCAATGGGCAGTCTGCCGAAAAGCACGCCTTTAGATACCCGGCCAGTATCATCACGCCTTTGGTGTGAATGCTGCCGCTGAGATCAGCCTCCCTTTCCAGGTTTACAACCCCTTCTTTGCCGAGAGCTATGTTCACCGTGATTCTAGAGGGTTTGCCGAACACATAATCACCAAGGTCATAGATGGACAGTCCATTTACCTGGCCCACGGCCTTACCGGTTGTTGCCACCTTAAGGATATCTTTTTTGAGCATTTCATGCAGATGGTCCTCATACAGATTACATCTATATGCCTTTTCATCCATTGCCTTCTGGATATGCTTACC
>JAUXDR010000250.1 GCA_030618205.1 Deltaproteobacteria bacterium
AGCTAATACCATTGAAAATATGTCACAGTAATTATGAATCAGAGCACAAAAAATATGTATATTGTGCGAAAAGCGTATTTGTGCTATCAATTGTGTACACAAATAGGGATAGGAGGTGCTATGGAAACACTTGATGTCTTTACAGTCCGTGATCTTCGCCAGCGCACCGGAGATCTTCTTCGCGATGCAGAAAATGGTCGCCTTGCCCTAATCACAAAACACGGGCGTCCTGCCTTTCTTGCAGTGCCCTTTGATGAACGTTTGTTAAAACATGGTGTCAATAAAGCATTGGCCTTGCACTTGTTTGAAGCAGGTCATGCAACCCTTTCCCAGGCGGCAAAAATTGCAATTCTATCAATTGAGGAATTCTTGGATCTTTTAGACGAATTCGGAATTGCAGCTGTGGATTATCCACCCGAAGATTTAGATGAAGAATTGGAGATTTCTCTGTGACGAGTTTAGTTGTCGCAGACGCTGGCCCTTTGTATGATTGATATCAATAGAAATATCCAAGGAGAACTGTTAAAGACAGCGCTCCTTACCATTTTTTCTCCACCTCTACGTCTCGATCCTCAAGATATGAATACTCCAGTTTCATGCCATCCAATAGCCCCGGAAACCTTTCTCTTTCTATCCCCATGATCTCTGAAGCCTTGCTAAGGCTTATTTTCCGCAGCACAAGAGCACCGATGACACCTAATAGCTTCTCGCGGTCATTCACGGTTTTGAAGAAGGGAAGTTCATTTGCTATTTCCCTCATCGGGTTTTCAATTATCATGTCGACCAAGTCTTTCATTCAGGAACACCAAGGATATGAGAATCACACAGCCAATCAACATTACTGAACAAGAATAGCTATTCAGAACCTGAAAGTAAGGCTAAATAAAATTCAACTTTTTCGTTTGCTGACTTTACAATATAAGAAAAAATCCTGAGCATTTTGCAAAATTCCGTCTTTGTGCCAAATTGCTTGGTATTTTTACGTTAAATTATAGTTGACACAAAAATAGTGTTGTACTATTTTTGTGTTATGAAAAACGTGACCATTACACTCGATGAAGAAGTAGCCCGTTGGGCTCGCATCCGTGCAGCGGAGAGAGACACAAGTCTTTCCCGCCTGGTAGGCAAATTGCTCCGCGAAAAAATGCTCGATGAAGGAAGCTACCAGACGTCCATGCAATATTACCTTATTCAATCGCCGAGTGTACTAAAGAAACAGGGGGATAAGTATCCCGACCGCGAGGCACTCCATGACCGACAGGGTCTTCGTTGACACAAATGTTCTCGTCTATAGCAGGGATGCATCAGAACCCCCAAAACAGAAGCAAGCCATGGCGTGGATGGCCCATCTATGGAGCAAGCAGGCAGGGCGATTGAGCTTTCAGATCCTGAATGAGTTCTACATAACGGTCACAAACAAGCTCCAACCCGGCATGGACCCACAGAGTGCTCGAGAAGACGTGCGTTTCCTGCTTGCATGGCATCCCATACCCATAGACGCCCGTGTTGTTGAGGGAGCGTGGCTTATTCAGGATCGTTACAAGTTGTCCTGGTGGGACGCTTTGATTGTCTCTACCGCTCAAGTGGGTGACTGCCGGTACCTTCTGACTGAAGACCTCCAGGAAAACCAGAACTTGGGTAATGTCAAGGTGATCAACCCATTCCACAGTCCGCCTGAATCTATCAACTTATAACCTGAATCGCCCTCCGAATTGTAATACTCCGCATACGTAATAATGGGGTTGTTACATTATGAAGATATGAACCTGAACATACAAGGCGCCCCAGTACCATCTGCCGGAGCCACGGGGCAGGCGAAGGACGCTAAGGTTGTATTTTTGTTTTTTCCTGATCAGGACGGATGATCATGAAAAACACAAACCCGTAAACCCATACCCCAGAGGGATGTAAGTCAATTGGATGCCATGGGGGACGCTCTTTCATGTTTACATTATTTTCAGATCTATAAACTTGGGAATGTAAGCCAGCGGGAAATGAAGGTCAGCCTTGCTACTCTCCCGCAAGCCTCTTTGCTGTTGTTATTAGATCATCAGAAAGCCAATATCCATTGTTCCGCAAATCTTCAATAAGCAGAAAGATTTTTCCGATTTTGGTAAAGCTATGATCGGTCCTGTATCCGCAACAATTCTCATTGGCTGCTCATTTTTCTTACAACTTCCAAATCCTTTTTTAATTCTTGCTCGATCTCTTCTGCAGGATAATTGAATACACTGACATGATACCTCCCGCAGGTCTCCAAGAATTCAACCCGTGACATTCCTGCAAATTCAGCA
>JAUXDR010000097.1 GCA_030618205.1 Deltaproteobacteria bacterium
ACCGGCCCTGGATGCCGGGATGGCTACTTTTTTTGCAGAGGAAATGCATGAGGCTATGCGTTACGTTGAGGAACCCGGCTTTTATGCAAAGACCGAGGACCCCACAGATGATTGCCTGTGGCTTGGGGCAGCAGATGATGTAATTTTCCGTAAACGCGGCGTAGAGTTTGTCGATGGTACTGCCCCGGGATTTGCGGCAATACTTGGCACCCCCTCGGATCCGGAGGTGGCTGAAAAAATTGCTTTGGAATTGCAGCAAAAAAACCTCTATATATTCATGCATGATCAGACCGATGGGATATCCATGCCGGATCAACTGGCAAAGCAGAACGTACAGATCGGTTGGTCCACACGCCTTGTGCCCTTTGGGCCCACATATACCTCTGCAGTGTTTGCCATGGGCTTTGCCTGCCGCGTTGCCCTTGCCTTTGGCGGCATAAAGCCTGGTGATTTCAAGGGGAACCTGATCTACAACAAGGATCGGACATTTGCCTTTGTTATTGCATTTGGTCCGGTCTCGGATGAATGGTATGCCAATGCGGCCGGGGCAATAAACTGGGGTTTTCCAACCATATCCGACTGGGATATACCGCAGGTACTACCTACTGGTATCTGTACTTACGAGCATGTGGTCAGCCAGGTCCCGCACGATGAGATTGTCCAGAAGGCCATAGAGGTAAGGGGACTCAAGGTCACTGTCTCCAAGATCGACATTCCAATGGCTTACGGTCCTGCCTTTGAAGGGGAGCGTGTACGGAAAGACGACCTGTATCTTGAGTGCGGCGGTGGAAGGAGCCTGGGAGTGGAACTTCTGGTCTCCAAAGAAATGGATGAGGTGCAGGACGGGCTGGTCACCGTAGAAGGACCGGAGATGACAGACGTGAAAGAGGGCGCAAAGCTCCCGCTTGCCATACTGGCCGAGGTGGCAGGCCGGCAGATGCAATCTGACTTCGAGCCCATCCTCGAGCGGCAGTTCCACCACCTGATCAATTATGCCCAGGGGATCATGCACATCGGGCAGCGGAACATAATGTGGCTTAGGGTCAGTAAGGCGGCCATAGAAAAGGGCTTCAAGTTTGAGCATATCGGCCGTATCCTTCACGGAAAGATCCATCAGGATTTTGGTGCCATTGTGGATAAGGTACAGGTGAAGATCTATACTGAGGAGGCTCGAGTAAAAGAGGTCATCGATATGGCGAAGGATGTCTATATCGCCAGGGATGAGCGCCTGGGCTCCATGACGGACGAGAGTGAAGAGATCTTTTATTCCTGTACTCTCTGCCAGTCCTTTGCCCCGAGCCACGTATGTGTGATTACCCCTGAGCGAGTAGGCATGTGCGGTGCGTATAACTGGCTGGATGGTAAGGCCTCCTTTGAAATCAATCCCACGGGTCCGAATCAGCCCATACCCAAGGGAGACCTTATCGATGCCAACCTCGGTCAGTGGATTGGTATAAATGATTTTGTTAATAAGGCTTCCAGGGGTAAAGTTGAGCGTGTCAGTGCCTATAGCCTGATGATAGATCCAATGACCGCCTGCGGCTGCTTTGAATGTATCGCCAGCATGCTTCCCATGTGTAACGGCATAATGATTGTAAACAGGGATTACATGGGTATGACCCCGAGCGGAATGAAATTTACCACTCTGGCTGGAATGGTTGGCGGAGGACAGGTTACTCCCGGCTTTCTCGGTGTTTCCAAGCATTATATCTGTAGCCGGCAGTTTATGAAGGCTGAAGGCGGGCTCAAGCGTGTAGTGTGGATGCCCAAAATACTGAAAGAGGAAATCAGGGATCGCCTCCAGGAAAGGGCTGAGGAAGAAAATGCCCCCGATCTGGTTGATATGATAGCGGATGATGAAGTGGGTATCACAGAAGACGAAGTGCTCCGTTATATTAAGGAGAAGGAGCACCCGGCGCTGAGCATGGAAAAAGTGATGTAAGGAGAAGGATAACTAATGGCACTCACTGGGATAGGAATCCTGAAGATGCTTCCCAAGACGAACTGCGGGGAGTGTGGTGTGCCCACCTGTCTGGCCTTTGCCATGAAGGTGGCAGCCGGTCAGGTAGATATAGGCGCATGCCCGCATGTCTCTGATGAGGTAAAGGAAAAGGTGGGAGAGGCGTCTGCTCCGCCCATCCGGCCTATCACCCTTGGCAGTGGTGATAACATCTTTGAGATGGGAGGAGAGACCTGCCTGTACCGGCATGAAAAAAGGTTTGAACACCAAACAGGTATTGCAGTCCTGGTCAGGACCGATATGGACGAGGATAATATCGCAGGGCGTTTACAGCGTTTTAATAATCTGCGCTATGATCGTGTAGGATTGGAGCTCAAGGCCGACCTGATAGCTATAAGTGATTCCTCCGGGGATGAAGGGGCATTTACTTCTCTGGTGGAACGTGTCCGGAACGAGTGCCCTGATGCCGCTCTTATCCTCATGAGCGATCAGGCCGGCTGCCTTGCAGCAGGCGCCAAGGTCTGCGGAGACCACAAGCCCCTTCTTTACAGTGCTACAAAGAAAAATTCAGAGACTATTGCAGAGACAGCCAGGGAGGCTGGTTGCCCCTTGGCAGTGAAGGGTAAGACCCTGGGAGAGGCTGCGGAGATCTCAGAGCAGTTACAAAAGGCAGGGATTAAAGACCTTGTCCTGGATACAGGTGCCAGGACTGTAAGGGCTGCATTTGAAGATCAGGTGGCCATACGCAGGGCTTCTACAAAACACAAGTACAAGGCTCTTGGTTTTCCCACCATCTCTTTCACGTGTGAAATGACCCGGGACCCTCTTCTTGAGACAATGATTGCATCGGTTCTGGTGGCCAAGTACGCCGGCATCATAGTTATGTCTGACCTGCAGGGAGATACCCTGTTCCCGCTCCTGCTTGAGCGACTTAATATCTTTACTGATCCTCAGAGGCCCATGGTGGTAGAGGAGGACATTTATCCAATAAACGGGCCGGACGAGAACTCTCCTGTACTTATTACATGCAACTTCTCCCTGACTTACTTTATCGTCTCAGGAGAAGTCGAGGGCAGCAAAATCCCATCCTGGCTCCTAATCAAAGATACAGAGGGCCTTTCAGTGCTTACCGCCTGGGCCGCAGGTAAATTCAGTGCGGATCTAATAGGTGTGTTTGTCAAAAAATCAAACATAGAAGACAGGATCAAACACAGGAACCTGATTATCCCAGGATACCTGGCCTCTATAAAAGGTGAGCTGGAGGAGGAACTTCCGGATTGGAAGATCCAGATCGGCCCCAGAGAGGCAAGCCATATACCTCCCTTTCTGAGGGACTGGCAGGCTGAGGTGTAATCATGTATGTCCAATGCATAGCTGAAAGCATAAATATCATGGGTACCCGGATTGGGAAGGCCATGAAGGAGCGCGATCTTGGGCCGATTCAGTTGATGGCCAATGAAGAAGTGGCGGACGGGGCGGATTTTCTGGATCTGAACATCGGGCCTGCCAGAAAGGAAGGGCCTAAGTTAATGCCCTGGATAGTCAATGTTACAGAGGAAATAACCGATTGCCCTCTGTCACTTGACACCACAAATGCAGATGCATTGATTGCCGGCATGAAGGCAGCCGGGAATCCCCGGATCCACGTAATGAATTCTATTTCGCTACAGCCTGAGAGAATGGAAAAGCTTATACCTGTAGCTGCTGAGACAGGCTGTAACGTTGTAGGCCTGCTCTGGGGAGTGGACGGTATGCCCAGGGATTCTAACGAGAGGGCAGCCATGACTGTAGACCTCTCCATGGCCATGAACGAGGCCGGGATCCCAAACGAGAAGATTCTGATAGATCCAATTGCCACCCCGATAACCTTGGGATCAGATCAGGTATTGAGCGGATTGGAGTTCATGGGCATGTTGCCTGAGATCGCTCCGGGCGTAAAGTCCATAATAGGCCTCTCAAATGTCTCAAACGGTGTTTCTGCTGAGAAACGTCCATATCTCAACCGGGCGTTTCTGGCCATGTTAATGAAACATGGATTATGGTCGGCCATTGTCGATACATATGATCATGAGTTAATTAAACTGGCCCACGGGCAAATGCCTGAGCTGCTGAAGCTGGTTCACGATATTATGGACGAAAACGAACCTGACCCCGGTGAGCTTTCTCCCAAGGAAATGGAATACTACAAGACGACCAGAGTCCTGATGGGAAAGACCATATTCTCCGAGTCCTGGCTGGAACTATAATTGAAAATAATGAAATACACAAAAGAGGTAAATTTTAAATGGCTAAAGGGATAACTGTTACTGAGTTCATCTTGTCCGAACAAAAAGGTCGGCCGGAGGCAACGGGTGCCTTTACATCCATTCTGTCAGAATTGACAGTGGCAGCCAAGATCATCGCGCAAAAAGTGGACAAGGCAAACTTATCCGATGCACTTGATACTATTGAGTCAGTAAGTGGTGACGAAGGAGTCGTACAAAAGTTACACGAATTTGCCAACTCTACAATTGTGAACCGCCTCAGTCACGTGGGATGCTTGAGTTGCATGGCCTCCAAGATGAATACGGATTTGATACCTATCCCCAAAAAGTATGCCAAGGGTAACTACATATTGATCTTTGATCCCCTGGGGGGTGTTACCAATATTGATGTACCTGTTGCAATCGGCTCAATTTTCTCAATCTTCAAGAAACGAGGCCTTGGAGAATTCGGCATGATGGCGGACGCCTTGCAGCCCGGTTGTGAGCAGGTGGGAGCAGGTTATTGTATTTATGGATCAAGCACTATGATGGTCTACACAACAGGAGATGGGGTTCATGGGTTTACGCTGCAACCAAGTATCGGCGAGTTTCTTCTTTCCCATGAGAACATTCGCATACCCAAAAAAGGCAAGACTTACAGCGTCAATGAGGGGAACTATTATTTCTGGGAGGAGAATATCCAGGACGCGATCGAGTACTTTAAGACGCCTGACTTAAAAACAGGCCGTCCTTACACAGCGCGTTATACAGGCTCTTTTGTAACGGATTGTCACCGGAATCTCCTGAAAGGTGGAATATACATGTATCCGGAGAGCTCAAAGGATCCTTCAAAGCCCCATGGAAAACTGATGCT
>JAUXDR010000181.1 GCA_030618205.1 Deltaproteobacteria bacterium
CGGGCTCAGACTGGAAGAATTGCCGGAGGGTGCCCGGGTGGGCACGAGCAGTCTTCGAAGGATAGCCCAGCTTAAGAATGCAAGGCCTGGTCTCGAAACGGCTTCCCTGAGGGGAAATATAGACACAAGGCTTCGTAAGCTTGACGAGGGGCAGTATGATGCCATTATCCTGGCGGCTGCCGGGCTCAGAAGACTGGGTCTGGGACAAAGGATTACCCAGCTTCTGGAACCTGAAGTGATGCTTCCTGCTGTAGGCCAAGGGGCCCTTGGCATAGAATTAAGAAGCATGGATACAGAGGTCAAGCGAATTCTCGCCTCGATTCATCATGAAGAAACATCCATCTGCGTAAGGGCTGAAAGGGCCTTTCTTTTCAGACTTGAAGGTGGATGCCAGGTGCCCCTGGGTGCCTTTGCCCAACTCAAAGGAGAGATACTTGAGCTTGAAGGCATGGTGGGTAACGAAGCCGGGACCAACATTATAAGGATGAAAAAGCAAGGAACTGCTGATCAGCCCGAAGCTCTTGGGACTATCCTTGGAGAAGAGGTCCTGGATGCCGGGGGTGCAGAGATATTGAGAGAAGTTTATGGAGCGAATTAAGCCGGATTCTTCATCTGGAAAGGTTTATTTAATAGGAGCCGGCCCTGGGGACCCAGGTCTTTTGACCATTCGTGGCAAGGAGCTTTTGGCTGAGGCAGAGGTGATTGTATATGATCGCCTGGCAAGCCCGAGGCTTCTGCCCTTTGCCTCTCCTCGTGCAGAACGTATCTATGTTGGTAAGCGCATGGGCTCACACACAGTGACCCAAGAGGATATCAACAGGATAATCGTGGAAAAGGCCCTGGAAGGAAAGTGTGTAGCCCGCCTGAAAGGAGGGGATCCCTTTATGTTTGGCCGGGGGGGCGAAGAGGCCCAGATACTTGCCAAGGCGGGGATATATTTTGAGGTGGTGCCCGGTGTAACCTCAGGTATTGCAGTTCCTACCTACGCCGGAATACCCCTGACCCATAGGGCACATACCGCTTCCGTAGCCTTTATCACAGGCCACCGCAAACTAGACAGTAAAGAAGCGGATATAGACTGGGAAGGTCTGGCCAAAGGCGTGGGGACCCTTGTCTTTCTTATGGGGATGAAAAACCTGCCCAATATCGCAGAGCGGCTCATAAAATACGGGCGCAGTCCTGATACTCCGGTAGCAGTGATTCGCTGGGGAACCACCCCTCTTCAAACATCAATTACAGGAAAATTAATAAATATAGCAGAAAAGGTAAAAGAAGCAGGTCTTGGGCCTCCGTCAATTATCGTGGTGGGAGACGTGGTGGCCCTGCGGGACGAGGCAAACTGGTTTGAAAGCCTACCCCTATTGGGTAAACGAATCCTTGTTACCAGGACCAGGGAACAGGCCAGTGATCTTGTGAGATTGCTGGAACGGAGAGGCGCGCATTGCTTAGAGTGCCCAACAATAGAAGTCCATTGGCCAAAGGATTTGAAACCTCTGGACCAGGCCATTACCTCACTCTCTGCCTTTGACTGGGTGATTTTCAGCAGCGCCAACGCGGTACGGTTTTTCTTTGAACGTCTTTTCAGGCTGGATTTTGATCTCAGGGCTCTTGGAAACATACGTATTGCTGTTGTGGGTGCCGGTACTGCCAAGGCAATTTCCGCCCTGCACTTGAGTTCTGACATCATGCCCGATAACTTCAGGGCAGAAGGCCTGATAGAGGCTTTCAGCCAGATAGGTGTATCAGGAAAGCGCATCCTTATCCCCAGGGCGGAAAAGGCAAGAGAGATTCTCCCCGGCCGGCTTTCAGAGCTTGGGGCAGAGGTTACTCTGGTTCCTGCCTATGTTACCCTGGCGCCTGACCTAAAGCCGGAAGTCCTGGAGATCCTGGAACAGGAAACCATTGATGTGTTGACCTTTACCAGTTCATCAACTGTTAAAAACTTTTTCCAGTTGCTCCCTGATGATCTGCGCAACCGGATACTTGAGCAGGCAAAGGTGGCCTGTATCGGTCCGATCACAGCCAGGACGGCAGAAGACTTCGGCCTTAAAGTCACAGTTCAACCTGATAAGTTTACAATACCTTCGCTCGTGTCTGCCATAGAGGACTTTTTTAAATGTTGAATTTTGAATGTTGAATGTTGAATTAAGGTAAGAATTTTTGGCATCCTTCATTCACCAGGTTACACTTTTTTCGAAAAAGCGTGTATTGTCGAATTAAATGCCGGTGTCGAAACTAGAAATTCGAAATTAGGTAACCCATTTACATCTTTGTGTTTTTCCCAATTTCAAATTTCAAGTTTCAAATTTCAAATTTTACTGTTAAAATAATAGTCATCTCATGACCATTTACTGTCCCACAGATCCTCCTGAACTTGCCACGGTTCTGGCCAGAATACGCGAGAAGCGGGAGGACTATGAAAGATACGGTTTTACCCATATCCAGGGAAGGACACTTAGGGCCTTTTTCGATCTGGCCCAGGAATTCGAGACCCTGGAGAATTTTTACAGGGTGTGTGTCTTTGTCCCCAAGGAGTTAATGGGGTTTAATTCCTGCCTTTATCTGGTCGATCCGGATACCAAAAAGCTCCAAATTGCCTGCGATTCCATCAAAGGACTGAAGGTCTGCGGCATGGATCCTCCCGAGGATATCAGAATCAGCGAATCTGCCTATGAGACAGGTGATACGCTTGTATCACCTATCAGGGGTAACTGGAGGCTGTTAAGCAGTAAACCGTTAGCACAGGCAGAGGAAATTATAGGCTTGTTTGCAGTATTTCCCATATCTAAGTTTGTAGAGAATGACAGGCTGTTTTTTGAAAAGTACGCAAACAGAATAGGATACAATCTGCACTACAAGTTGATTTCAGTACAGAGTGAAAAGCATATCAAGTTCATCAATGCGCTTGTAGCAGACATCGAGCACAATGTCCTGGTGCCCAACATGATGTACAGGCTCTTTCTGAATAACCTCAGAAAAAAGATCCAGGAACTTGAAGATATTGAAAAGGACTTTGGAAAAAGGATAGAAGTTGGATTCAGAAAAGAGTGCGTTGAGACATGCCATCTGGACCAGATACAAGGTAGCTTGGCCGACTTGTCGAAAGACCTTTTGAGGCAATATGAAGAAATTGATAAACACTATCAGAATACCAGTCTTTTTCTTGAGAGCCTGCTCAGACG
>JAUXDR010000146.1 GCA_030618205.1 Deltaproteobacteria bacterium
GGAATGGCAAAGGCGGCGCTCCGGAATGCCGTGCTCAGACTTTCCAGAACCAGGGCCTCTTGTATGGTGACAGGGGAGCCCACGAAATAGAAAAACAGCCAGATTTCACCTGATTTTGCAATCCATCCTGCAAGTCGCCAGAATCCGCAGGAAACGAGTTTATTTTTTCGACTATAGGCGTCTGAAATTTGTTGATCCAGGTTACGAGCACTTCCTATGATGTCCGTTGTTTTCCGGCTTCTTAAGAGCAGATTAACACTCTTGGCACCAATGGCGAAGAGACCTGCCCTCTGGACTAAAATGAAACCTGAAACCGCCACTAATCCTGCAACAATCCCCATAACAATCCATGAATAAATATTTTCCTTCTGTGATTCTTGTGCCAGAAAAATCAGACCGATTACGGTAAACAGGATTTGAGTGGCAAGCCCGATTGTAACATCCACAATCACAGTAGCACCTGCATTGGCTCTGTCCACGCTGTTTTTTCCTATTAGCTTGGCACGCAGAAAATGCCCGCCTATTTGTGCCACTGGCAACAGTGTATTGAAGGCCTCGCTGATCCACCTGGCTAAAACGAGATTCGAGAATCGCGGAGTCATCTCCTTTTCAAAAAGCTTCAACCAGCCGAATGCATCTATTGTGATGGGTATGATACGGTAGCCGGCTATCCAGAAGAGCTTCCATTTGACAGTTGATAGGACGGCGAAAATATCTGTGATGTCTTCGCGGATGAATAACCAGGTGAAAAGAGTGAAGCCTATGAAAGAAAAAAGCAGGGTGATTAAACGACTTTTGGACATTTTTTAAAATTTTGGTCCGTTTGCTGAAAATACAAAAGAGTTTATCTTTTTTATAACCGTTGTGTGGAGATTTTCCACCATCAATCCTTGACAATTTTGCATGCTTTGGCCATATTCAACAAAATTTGAATACAAATAGACGATTCTATCTCACCTGCCCTTGCCATTGGGCACTTTCCATGGATCTTACAATTTACTCACATGTATTTTCATTACCCCACTCTGTTTAAGATATTACGCCTGTCATTCTCAAGACAACACTTTTCACTACGGCATGCGTGTCTTACGTTCGTTTTTCTTATTCCATTTCTGATCCTGCGTACATTTGTGTGGTTAATGCGCCTTCTTGACCACATATTTTTTCCCGGTTTTCGAAAACAATCCTTGCGAACACCGGTTTATATCATTGGCAATCCCCGCAGCGGAACCACTTTTACCCATCGTCTAATGGCATTGGACCGGCAGTTTTCTTACCTGAAGCTCTATCAGACGATTTTTCCTTCTGTGATTTGTTATAAGTTCTTTGGAGCGGCAGGTAAAATCGACCGGATGTTTGGCAGTCCTGCAGCAAAATTACTGAACGGAGTCAGCAGGAAGGGATTCAAGGGTTGGGAAACCATTCATCAAACCGGGCCTGAAAAGGCTGAGTCCGATGAGATGTTTTTCGTTTATGCCATGCTCAGTCCCTTGTTGGGCCTCCTGTTTCCATATTTAAAAGACTTGGATGAGGCAACCTTTGTTGATCTTATGCCGCACAAAGAGCGGCAAAAACTAATGTCTTACTACAGGGACTGTCTGCAACGACACATGTATGCCACCGGACCGGACAAAATACTTCTCCAGAAAGTCGCTCTTATTGCCGGACGTCTACAGTCCATTTACGAACTGCTGCCGGACATTCGTATTGTGCATTTAGTCAGGCACCCCTACGAATCCATACCGTCTCTGGTCAGCATGTTTGATGCGGCATGGAAGGCGCTGGATCCTCAGGCCAGAAAGGATGCACGGGCCAACCGGGAACTGGCTGATTTAATCTGCCGGTATTATACATATTTGTATGAATTTAAAAAAAATCTCCCCGAAAATCAGTTTATCGAAGTACGTTACGAAGATTTGGTTTCTGATCCTCACAGGACAATATGCCGGATCTATCGGGCACTTGGCATGGAATTAAGCCATAGATACGAGGAGGTCCTTGAAAAAGAGACCTCGAAGGCCAGGCGATACAAGAGCAGGCACCATTATTCCCTTGAGTCGTTCGGCCTGAATAAAGACACCATATACCGAAACCTCAGAACCATTTTTGAGGTCTATGGTTTCAAGCCATAGGTAGTGTTTTCAGCCGTTTTTTCTTTTTTTCGGATTTCAGAAATTTATTGTGCCAGTTCACGGCATCCCTGATGGTTCCATCCAGTGGGCGTGGCTGGTGCCCCAACGTTTCCCACGTCCAGGTGCTGTTAAATTCGAGTGAACGCTTACATAGCTTAACCCCGGTAATTGAACTTCTCGGCCTCTTGCCCGTTACGATGCCTAAATAATGTTCGATATAACTCCAGGCCAATGCTACAGGATAGGGGATTTTAATTTTGGGGCATGACACGCCGCTTATCCTGCTCAGATGCTGGAAAAACTCGTAGAGGGTGAGGTTATAGGCGGACAGTATATATCTGCATCCCGGCCGGCCATGTTCTGCAGCGAGGCGGTGCCCAGTGGCCACGTCCCGAACATCAACGAAATTGAGCGTACAATCGAGGTAACCCGGAATTTTCCCCTGGAGGAAATCCGATATCATTTGCCCTGGGGGGGTTAAATTTCTGTCTCCAGGACCTATAGGCAGTGTAGGGCATACCGCAACTGCTGGAAGCCCATCTTTTGCAGCCCTGAAAACGGCCTGCTCAGCCAGCAATTTTGAGCGGCAGTATGGACCAATCATATCTTCCATGCGCGGCTGAATATTTTCCGTAATTGGTTCCTTTCCGGAGGGGGTGGCAAGAATTGACTCGGTACTGGTGAAAATAAGCCGCTTTATGTCTGTCTGCCTGGCTACCTTGAGTACGTTAATAGTTCCTTCGCGGTTTATACGGTCAAAAAAATTGGGATCTCTGTTCCATAGCTGAGGGATGCCAGCCAGATGATAGACAATACTGCAACCGTCCATGGCGGAAGATAGCTGACTGAGGTTTAAGATATCACCGCGTATCGCTTCAACAGGTTGATATGTTTCGTCTTCAGGAAACGGATTCAGGTCATACACCCTTACCCTTTCTCCCTGTTGAACTAGTTCCCTGACAAGGTGACTACCTATAAAACCGCTTCCCCCGATTACAAGATTCATTGAATTCTTTGGCATCCTTGTAACTACCTGCATTTCTTTATTAATTCCGCCCGATGCTGGGTATAGGCATCCCTGAAGAAGATATATGGGTCAAAGGCATCCCTCTTGAGGTCGTCATATTCCTCCGGATTGATTGAAACGTAATTGACAATATCTACCGAAAATATAATGAGCTTGACCCGAAAGGTAATGAAATAGTTCTGAGGCAACGTAAAATACCCGGCAAAGGTCCCGATTCCGTCCCTTGCGCTGGATGGGCCAATCAACGGGAGGACCAAGTAAAATCCATGGCCTATGCCATAATATCCCATGGTTTGGCCAAAGTCAGCCTTTTTTGTTCTTATGTCCCACCAGTCCCTTGCAGGATCGAAGAGACCGCCTAATCCTAATGTAGTGTTTATAACAAGGCGGGTAATTTCGGTTCCTCCATCCTTAAAGCGTCCCTGCAGCAGACAGTTGGTGAAGCTAATCGGCGTCTTGCTGTTATTCATTGCACGCCCAAGGGCCACTCTCAGGTCCTTGGGAAGAACAAATGAAAAAACCTTGGACACAGGTTTGAGAAAATAATAATATAATTTGTCGTTTATCTGAAACATTACACGGTTAAAGGGTTCTAACGGATCGGCGATAG
>JAUXDR010000173.1 GCA_030618205.1 Deltaproteobacteria bacterium
CCCAGGACTGAGTAGTGCCAAATGTTATAAGCAAACTCGTTATGATAAATACGATGAGTGAAATTTTCTTCATGTTTCTTCCCATACCTTTCCATTATCTATTAAATATATTATGGACTTCTCTCCGCTTTGCTTCTAAAATTACAAACTTCACCTCCCCTCGATAAAAATTCGTAACCGTTCACGGGGTTACAACGTCCGTTTTACCGTAACCCACCGAACTGTAAGCGTTTACAGGGTGCCGCAGATGCGAGGCGGAGGGTACGCAGACGTACTTCCTGTACTTCAAGTGCCCGACAACAAAGCAGATGCGGTGCCCTGTGAACGCTTACCATTAAGACAGACCCAATCGCTCCTTTACGCGTGACACAAGCACAGGATTTGGGAGCTCGCTGACCTTTGCCAGGCCTTCCTCTCTGGATAACCCGCCGGAACGGACTATACCTGCTATCTCCCATGCATAAGGGTGGAAACCCCATCTCTCAAGATGAACCTGATTGGCAAAGGCATTAAGCAGACAATTAGTGGAATTGGGATCTGTATCCTCTGTCTCTTTCCAGCCCAAAGTAAGTATATGGGCCTTTATTGCCCCTTCGTCATAGGGATGAAAGGCAAATGGATGGACGTTAACCGGATATTCATCAACAGGTCTTGCAAGATCTGCTTCCGAGAGATAGTAAGCTGAGAGGTCATGTCCCGCCACTGCCTCAAGCCTTGGCCAGAAGCTCTTTTGCGATATGGCCACCAGTCTTGGATTGGTCTGCATAACAGATGATTGTATGGGCGCCTGGCCGGGAGACCAGCCGAAACCCACAAAGGGTATACCCTTTTCCAGGGCTGTCTTCAGCATAAGAGATTTCACAAATCCTATGCAGGAAGTGCATATTGAGCTTGCCCGCTCAAGGGCCTTGTCCGGAAAAAGGTCACGTTTCCCGGCTTCTGAAAAAATCTTTCGCATAAGGGCAAAATTCGGCCGGAAAGAGATATGATCCACTGCCAGCTTTTCAGTTACTTTACTGATGTTTTCAACTGCAAAGGGAGAGATAAAGGCATTATCAAAAGTAAAAGCTAGGACTCTTAACCCATAGGTGTTACAAAAAATATCCAGAGTATATGTGCTGTCTTTGCCTCCGCTATAGGCCATAAGCACATCGTATGGTCCCTTTCCGCGACGTTTCTCCAGAAGCTTTTCAAATTTCCCGGCATATTCTTGTTTAAGGGCCTGTTGTCGCTGCTCATCAGCAGCCTGGCGGCAAAAAGAACACAGCCCGGTTTCATCAAAGGAGATTCCGGGAAAATTTTCATCAAGGATACACCGTATGCATTGTTTCATGGGCTCTCCATTGTATTATTCAGCTATGGCGTACTCACTTCTAAGAAAAGTTTTCTTAATCTTTCCGGATGTGGTCTTTGGCAATTCCGTGAGCTCTATTAACCTCTGGGGAATTTTAAAAGAGGCGAGATTATCACGACAGTGGCGAATAATGGCCTTATGATCCAAAGCTTGATTCCCTTCAGGTACAACAAAGGCCCATATTGCCTCTCCGAGAATAGTATCCGGACAACCAGTTACGGCCACCTCGTGCACTCCGGGCCATGCTGCCATAACCTCTTCGATCTCTTTTGGGCTAATGCGGTGAGCCCCGCTTTTGATTATATCGCTTTTACGGCTTTCGATATATATGAACCCCTCCTCGTCCACCCTGGCCAGATCTCCAGTGTAAAGCCATCCATTCCGCAGCACCTTGGCAGTCTCTTCAGGCTGCCCCCAATAGCCCTGCATAATATTCTCACCCCTTGCTATAATTTCCCCTATCTGCCCGGGGATGACCTGATGACCCTTTTCATCCACTACTCTTAACTCCACGCCGGGGATTGCCTTTCCTATTGAGTCGAGCTTATCCAGGAACCGGTCTGGCGGGAGATACGAAAGACGTGCTGTTGCCTCTGTCTGTCCGTACATGATGTAAATATCCGCCTCCGACAGAACATCCCCAAGCCTTTTTGCAAGGGATGGGGCCATCGCCCCTCCTGCCTGCGTGACATAACGAAGGTAAGGCCACTGCATGTTTTTGAAGTTAGACCGGTGAAGCAGCAGTGCAAAGGTAGAGGGCACCCCGGCAAAACCTGTAATCCTCTCTTTAGCCATACGATCAAGGGCCTTGTTGGGATAAACGAATTGACCCTCAATATGAACTGTTCCACCAACTGCTAAATGGGTATGGAGCAAAGAACTTCCATAGGAGTAGAAAAAAGGCAGGACTGCCAGTATGCTATCAGTCTCTTTAAGATGCAAATAGGAAACGATGGACTGAGTATTTGCTACAAGGTTTCCGTGACTCAGCATGACACCCTTGGGCTCACCCGTGGTGCCGGAGGTAAAAAGGATACAGGCAAGGTCGGCGTTGGAAAGGTTCGGGAAGGAGTCTGCATCCGGGCTCTTCTCTATGGCCTGTTCCCATCTGATAACACCATGCCCTGGCCCTTTATCTCCTTTTTTTACGGCATCCGACCAATCCGAGCAAATGATGGATGTATCCATCGACCAAAGTTGATAGCGGCTCAGGTACCTGCTCTGTCCTATGAGGCACTTTACACCGCACTGCTGCAACACAAATTCCAGGTTCCTCCGGGAATTATCAGTGTTAAGAGGAACGACTACACACCCGGCCTGTAAAATCCCCAGATATGCCACTACATACTGAACAGAACTATCTACAAGAAGGCCGACCCGGTCACCATTAACAAGGCCTGCACTCATCAAGGACGTAGCCAGTCCTTCTGCCAGGGACTTTAATTCTTTGTAGGTCAGGGAATGGTGACGGTCCTTAACAGCCACATTATCAGGGAATCGATCTACAGCGATTTTAAACAGGTCTATTAACGTCACGACCGCAATTGAGTTTGTTGGGTTGTTGGGTTAACTGGGTTTGTTGAGTTGAGAACGTAAAAGTTTATAATAGCAAAACATCCTGCTTGTCAGGGCGACAGACCGATAATCATATAACGCAGAACTCAGCCGCCGCTAACCAAGCGGGGCTCTGAATTATGGAACAGCACTTAACATTATGCGGGGCAGAGACTTCCAAAATTTAATAGACGCGGTTAGCGGCGGCTGCAGCGTCTGGTTGGCTGGCCTGCTCCAACTTCTCCGCTATCCACTGATTCAAACTCTTGCCCTCGCGTCTTGCCCTCACGTACGTCACTCGGTGCAGATGTGGCGGCAGACGGAGCATCAAACGGCCAGAGAACGGTTTGTCTGGCTCTTCGCCTCGCGCCTGGCAGAAGTCCAAGTAATCATCAATAGAATCCCGAAACGCTTGCTCTATTTCCTCAACACTTCTGCCTTGGAACGTAATTACGTCC
>JAUXDR010000218.1 GCA_030618205.1 Deltaproteobacteria bacterium
CACTGTCTGGCCCAGTCCACAGCGTCTTTTCCTACAGGCTTGGTGCCACCTGAGACCACCAGTTCAAATCCGGATGGCATATCCTTGTTCCTTTTGGCATCAACGGCCACGGTCACCTTCTCTGATCCAAAAGTATCTGCTGCTTGCCTGACCAGATCCGGATTCTTAACAGCAGCACTGTTCATGGATATTTTATCAGCACCAGCCTCAAAGACCGATTTTATGTCTTCCAAAGAGGAAATACCGCCACCAACTGTCAATGGGATACTAATAACTGATGAGACACTCTTGACCCATTCCAGCATGGTCTTTCGGTTTTCTAAAGTTGCAGCAATATCCAGCATGGCCAGTTCATCAGCCCCTTCCTTTTCATAAAACGACGCATTTTCTACCGGATCACCTGCATCTTTCAAGTCTATAAAATGTATGCCCTTGACAACCCTTCCATCTTTCATATCAAGACACGGCATGATTTGTATTGTGTTCATGATTTCTCCTTTCATTTTCCAAGATGCCAATTATTACTTACTTATCAACTCCATAGCCTTTTGATAAAGTCTTATATATTTCTCCCTTACTTTATCCCAGGTGTGATTCTCATATATATTATGCACCGCGTTTACTTGCATCTCCTTTATGGTATCAGGTGAATTCCTGTAAGTCTTTAAGGCCCTGTTCACGGACTGAATAAGGGCATCAGGCGTATGATCCTTATAAGAAAAACCATTAAATCCATCCCTTACCTTGACCAGCCCCCCTGTAGTACGGACAATGGGTAGGTTGCCCATGAGCTGGGCCATGAAGTCAGTGAGTCCACAGGGTTCGTATCGGGATGGAATTACAAAAAAATCCCCTGCGGCATATATGAGGTTTGCAAGCCCTGGATCGTATCCTATGAGTACTGCAAGCCGTTCCTCGTAGGCAGGGTGCTCTGCCAAGGATGTGAGATGGTTTTCTATATCCTTGTTGCCATTGCCAAGAATTACTACCTGAATGTTTTTGTCCTCTGCCATTAGCACTTCCAGGGCCTGACCAAGTATATCCAAACCCTTTTGCTCGGTGAACCGGCTTACAACAGTGACCAAAGGCTGACTTGGACTGTAGTCAATGGAACCATACATTTTGGTCTCGCCAATCTCGGCAAACATAAGTCTGATGACAAGCTCCTTTCTGCAGATTGCCTTGCCGGCCAGATCACCACTGGCCGGATCAAAGGCCGCAGGAAGCCCTAATATTTCCGGATGGCTGGGGCTGAACTCATCAGGATTTATGCCGTTGGTAATTCCTTCGATAAATATGCCCCTATCTTTAAGAGCATGACCCAGCCACCCTGTAAGGGCGTCAAGTTCTGTCTCTTGAAGCTCTCTTGCGTAGTTTTCACTCACTGTATTTATAGGCGCATAGGCAGCACCGGCAAGAAACGGATCAAAGGAACCGTTGAGAACACTACTGTAGATCGTCCTCTGGGGGAGACCGGTTATAGTCTTGGCAAACAACAGATCCGCCACATCCTGGTGGTAGCCTAAGCCGGCATTATGGACGGTAAGCAGGGCACTACTGCTCTTGAAATAGTGCCGGAAGCCCTCAATCTCCCTCATCATGGCCGGGAGCACACTTGTATGACCATCCTGACAATGGAACACATCCGGCCTGATACCTGTGAAAATTGCATAATCCAGTGCGGCCTTCTGAAGCAGAATATTCATGGCAAAATAGTCAAAGTGACCATCCCCTTTTTTATGAGCGGGATCAAGGGTCTCTTCTTCCCCGGTGTATACATAAACCCCCATCTTTTCACTAAAGCGGCTTGCCTCCACAAGTATTATATCAACACCCTTCAGCTTCTGGTGCCAAAAGCCTACACGTTCCCTACGTTCCTCATGTGCGTAATTTGCGTCAACCTCGAATTGTGGGCCAAGGGTCTTAAAACTTAACTCTTCCGGCTTTACAAAACCGTAACGAGGCATGATGACTGAGACCTCATAGCCGACATGCGCCAGTGATTCCGCAAGCTCCCGGCTCACATCCTTAACTCCACCTGCACCGGCTATTCCTCTGTATTCACGGGTCAGCATCCAGATGGATTCAACGTCCTTCAGGTCATTAAAATTCTGCAATGCCTTCATGAAGACCTCTTGTCTCTTTGTCCTAAATTAAGCGATTAGCCTTTAGCGGTTAGCTATTAGTTTAATGATTACAGGATGTTTTGCTATTACAAACATTTACCCGTCTTGTCAGGGCGACAGACCGATGGGTGTTTCTAATTAACGTAATGCCTTGATTTTTCAAAGCTAAAACCTAATGGCTAACAGCTAACCGCTCAACTTAGGTCACAGCAAAGCACAGATTGCTCTTGGTGTCGCCTAATATTGTTATTTAGTCGCGGGTAAATGTGAACAACCGCACGGCCCTTGTCAAGAAAAGTCCGTGAATTTATGTTGATGCATAAGTTTTTTGTCAATATAGTCGTTCGTATATATTGCAACCGTTCAAGGGTTCAGGGTTCAAAGTTTGGGGTTGGTGAAGGTTAACAAAAGAAAAGTAACCCTGAACCTTTGAACCCTGAACCTTCAAACATAATATTGCTGAAGGATTCGATTCGGGGACAAATGAGAAAACCTGTTAAAAACATCCTGGACACAATTGGTAATACTCCGCTTATCCCTATTCGCCGTCTCGATCCCGGCAAGGAAGTCACTATCCTGGCAAAGATGGAAAGCTTTAAT
>JAUXDR010000033.1 GCA_030618205.1 Deltaproteobacteria bacterium
GGCTATGCCTCATACCTGGAGCGTCTTCGGACCGATCCGGCCGAGGCGGAAATGCTCCCCGACGTGATGCTGGTCACTGTGAGCCGCTTTTTCCGGGAAAACGACCGTTGGGAAAAACTAAGGGAAGAAGTCCTGCCCCAACTTGTAAAAAACTGCCCTGACAACAGGTCAGTGCGGGCCTGGAGCATAGGCTGCTGCGGCGGCGAGGAACCATACACCCTGGCCCTGCTCTGGCTCCATTACCTGAAATCCCGATATCCCGGATGCATTCTGGAAATTCTGGGAACCGATCTGGATACGCCCAGCCTGAAACGGGCCAGCCGGGGTATCTATACAAAAAGCTCCCTGCGGGAAGTCCCAGAAGAAATCCTCCATCGCTGGTTTCACCAGGAGAAGGGTATCTGGAAATTGGATACAAGGGTGCAGCAGATGGTTCGCTTCAGGCATCACCACTTCATGAATGATCCTCTGCCGGGAGAAATGGATCTGGTATTTGCCAGGTACCTGCCGTTTACGTACTATAAGGAAACCCGGCGCCACGCTGCAGCCCAACGCCTGTGGCTGGCCCTGCGCCCCGGCGGCGCACTAGTGATTGGCTGCAAAGAAGACCTTGGACTGCCTGAGCGCGAACTGTTTGAACCCTGGCCGGATACAGAAGGCATTTTCCGCAGGAAAAGCCAGACTCTATCGTTGAAGTTTTGAGGGACTGAATATCAAAGTATTTATCCCGATTACCCCGCCTGATGAGTCAACGAGTGGTCCACCGGAAGTGCCTGGATTTATGGATATGTCAGTTTTGTTTCAGGATTTCGGCGATCTCAAGAGCTTGAGCAAGCTTTTTTTGTCTTGACAATATGGTACACTTTAAATAATGTTTTAAATAGAATTGGGATCTTATTCTCCGCCGCTTGCGGCGGGGTAGTTTATTATTTTTAAAGTGTTTTACAGGTACTGTCGATTATGACCTTAGGAAGTTGTTGAGAAGGCCGGTGCAATTGTGTCTGGCCTAAGTGCCTGAATAACTGAAAGGAGGTGATCAATCGGAGCAGATAATATCTATATAGATGTCTGGCAATACATAAGAGGATGATAAAATCATCCAAATTTACCTCAGCAGAAAGGGGAGTTGAGGTTATATCATAGTTAGATCAAGGAGGAATAGGGGAATATGGTTAAAAAATTATTAATTGCCATAGTAGGTGTGAGTCTCCTGATCGGCTGTGCTCAGATGCTGGAAGAAAGAGCCAGCCTTATCAAGGTCCCGGAAGTAGCACCCGGGGCCGAATATCTGGGCACTGAAACCTGTCTGGAGTGTCACGAAGACCACGCCAATGATAAATACAATGTACACATGAGAGTTGCGTCCTTTGAGGTCTCCGGCTACCGGATCGGCTGTGAAGGATGCCACGGACCAGGGTCCGTACACGTGGACGAAGACGGTGACCCGGGGATGATATTGAGCTTCGGCGAGGAAGGCCTTGAAGGCGAAGAGGTTGGAGCAGTATGCACCACATGCCATCAGGATGGCGCCTTAATGGACTGGGCCGGTTCAGATCATCAAGAGGACGATATATCCTGCCTCGAATGTCACAACATCCACTTCAACAAGAAGAAAACCCTTCTTACAAACACTGACGAGTTCGAACTCTGCGGCCAGTGTCACCAGGATATTAAGGCCAAAGGCTATTTGATGTCCCGCCACCCTGTCAGGGAAGGCAAAATGGGATGCACCGACTGCCACCAACCCCATGGAACGGATAACCTGGTACCTGGCATGATCAAGACCGATGAGCGTCTTAACGATCTCTGTCTGAAATGCCACACCCGTTATCAGGGACCCTTTGTGTTCGAGCATGAGCCCGTGATCGAAGACTGCACTTTCTGCCACGATGCTCACGGGACAGTAGCCAATAACCTGCTCATTCAGAACGAGCCTTTTCTGTGCCTGCAGTGTCATGAGGCTCACTTCCATACAACACGTTTAAGCGACGAGCCGCGCAGCAGTTATCCGCCAGGCATAATCGATCCTAATACTGGGCAGAAAGTTGGGGGCGATCAACTGGCTGGTGAACATAGCTGGCAGGGTGCTTTTCTGACAAAGTGCAGCAGTTGCCACCAGAACGTGCATGGATCTGATCTGCCTTCTCAAAGCGTACCTGGACAAGGCACGACATTCACTCGATAGGGAGGTGAGGATATGAAAATAACTACAACCATTGTAATGAGCGTATTCATAGTCCTTGGCCTTGCCTTTTCGGCAATTGCAGAGGACGAAAAACCTTATGATATTGAAATCAGCGTCGGCGGTTCAGTGAACGACTTATCCGGTTCGGGCCGTGTCGCTGAGTACGACGCTGCAGTAAGTCAAGGTTCCAACTTGGTCCTGGACGGTAAGATCTCCTACACTCTGGACAAAGTGGCATTTGACGCTTACGGGAATTATTTGGTTGGTGATGATCAGGCCTATGGCGCCAATCTGGATCTGGACCGTATCCTGATGTTTGAAACCGACTATCTCCGCTTTTTTCACAGGCTGGATCATGACAACCTTGATCACCTTCTGGCCAGTCTGGCCAGAAGCGGCCAAGGAGCTACAGTCTATCACACGGATTTCAATGCCAGCGACAACTACGGCATAACCCGAAGTGAATGGAAGAATCAAGCAAAACTGAATATTCCCATGGTTCCCGGGTTGAGCTTCACTTTCAATCACAGATTCGAAGAACGCAAGGGCATGGATCAGGCCCGGACTATGAGCAAGTGCTCATCCTGTCACATAGCGGGCAAGAGCAAGGATATAAGTGAAACTACCAACGAATGGAACCCTGCGGTAAACTACAGAATGGGTCCAATAAGCATGAACTACAATTTCATGTACCGGTCCTTCAACAGCGGGAGCGATGTCCCGGAGAACCTTTATATGGAAGCCCAGAATCCAGGATTGCCTCCAGGCGCAAACCTAGATTTTGATGCCCGTCTTCAGTATGACTACGATGACGGATATCTTCCCTATTCACGGACCCCTGACTCGGAAAAATGGTCTCACAAGATCAAGATGAAGGCGGATTTACCTGCTGATAATACGCTGAACCTCGGTTATGTGTATTCAGAAGCTACAAACAATAACTCTGATGACGGCGGTTCCGCTCTATACGGCGATGTCGGGAAGGAACTCGAGGTAGATTACTGGGCCCTTAATGGTGGATGGCACTGGAAGGTCAATAAAAAAATGGCCTTTACCCTGAAAGGTAAATACCAGAATATGGACGGAGACGACGTTAATGTTGACGTCCGCGATATTGAGGCCGTTATTGCCGGAACAGAACAGACCTATGCAGAGTTTCTTGGAGAGGACTTCGATTTTAGGAGACATTCGGCATACGACGAGGATGAATACATCCTTGACGCCGACTTTGCATGGAAGATCCTCAAAGAACTGAAACTGAAATTCGGATACGGACTGGAATACCTGGACAGAGAAAATGCCAAGTACCACCATGTCACCGATGACACCACTACCCATAAGTTCTCTGTAGGTAGTAAATGGCGGCCTCAGATGGGTCTTAGAGTGACTGCCGACTATGCATTCACCTATGTGGATGATCCCTATGTCTTTCATGGCGCAATGTGCCCGTCCTTTGAAGAGGCGCAGGCATTGGGATTTAGTCCTGGAACCTATTCTACAGATAGCTGGTACTCCAAATACGTCTATGGCGTTAGGACCAAAGATAGATCCAACCAGCCTGAAACCGTCCATGACATCAGGCTGAAGACGTATTGGATGGCAATGAGCAAGATCAATACAAACGTCCATGTTCACTATAAATACGCGGAAAATGGCGATGTTGGCGGGAGCGATTGGGAACAGAATATGTTCAATGGCGGCCTAAACGTCATGTACACTCCGATCACCAAACTCGCAATAAATTTCGGGTATAACTATTTCTATGACAAATATGAAGCCATGTTCTGTTCGGCTTTCTACAATGGGTGAGCGGGTGCCGTCGGATCCCCCCAGTTGGGAGGACAGGATGATAATTACGAGTATGAGACCAAGGCCCATACCTTTTACGTTGGCGCTAATGCCAACCCGATGCCAAAGCTCGATCTTTCAGGCGTATTCTCCTACACCAAAGGCAAAGCCAATATAGAGGATCTAGGCTTTTCCTCTGATCCGTTTGACCTTACGGTCAACGGACGTACGGACGACTACAGCTTCACCTATATCAATGGTTCTGATGACTACTCAGACCTGGAATATATCATGTGGGAGCTTGAGCTTGCGGGAAACTATAGTTTTACCGATCAGCTCGGACTTACGGTCAACTGGTTGTATTCTGAGTACATCGACCATGAA
Organism: Deltaproteobacteria bacterium; assembly: GCA_030618205.1. Next base: position 4,358 of record JAUXDR010000033.1, read on the forward strand.
GAATACGTGTACGGCGACCTTGGCGGTAAAGCATGGAGCTGGTCAACTTTTCTGACTTACCGCTTCTAATCCGCTAATCACATACAACTAAAAAAAGGGGGCCCCAAAGGCCCCCTTTTTGCGTCTTTTCAAAAGCGTTATTTGCCTGCCAGTCCCTTTTTCTTCTTTCTTAGCTGGTCCAAAATCTGAAAGGTCCTAATGGTACTGAATCTTTCAATCAATCTTGACAGGGACTGTGTTCGTTGCATATTCTTTATCTAAATCAGTAGCATAGACTTTAACTGTTGCCTCACCCGGCGTCAAACAGACTGAAGCCTGATTAGAGGAATATTTTTTTATTACAAGGGATAGATTATAATGTTGAGGGGTAGTTTTTGCGCATATACAGAACCAAGCTATTGCATCAATCATACCTTATTATAATAATCTGAACATCTCAGAACGCCCAAAATGCTTACGGAGTGAACGGAATCGACTTTTTATAAAACCGTCATTGTTGATTCATCTTGGACGCTTTTTTGAGTAGTTTGAGAAATTCGATATTTGGAGGATTATTTGACTTTTGTGCGATCCTAACATGTTTCCATGCCAAATCAAGGCATTCTTTGGCAAAGTAAGCAACCGCCAGGTTATTATGCGCCTCTGCATAATCAGGATTCATATTCAACACCGTTTTATATTCGGCGATAGCCTCATCTATCATTCCTTTACTAAAATAGGCAATGCCCAAGTTATAATGCGTTTTGACAAAATCCGAATTGTGACATAGTTCTTTTTTATATTCGGAGATAGCCTCATCTATCATTCCTTTACTAAAGTAAGCAACCGCCAGGTTATTATGCGCTTCTGCATAATGAGGATTCATATCCAACACCATTCTGTACTCGGAGATAGCCTTATCTATCATTCCTCTGATAGAGTATGCAATCCCTAGGTTATAGTGGGCTTCTACATAACCCGGGTCATTCACTAATGCCTGTTTGTACTCAGAGATAGCCTCATCTATCATTCCTTTGCTGAAGTAAGCAACGCCTAGGCTGTTATGCGCCTCTGCATAATCAGGATTCATATTCAACACCATTCTGTACTCGGAGATAGCCTCATCTATCATTCCCTTATTTAGATGGGAAGTGGCTATATTATAACTTAGTGCATATGTGGAATGACTGGCACTTATTGTCGTTTCAAGGTGTGAATTATGAGGACGGATACCTGCAAAAATTGAGGACACATTTTGGGGAGACAGAAAAAAAACCAAGGTCAAGGTCACAACAGAGAGGCACCTGACAGGGGAAAAGCAAAAAAGTCGAACTCGTAAAAAATTTTTCATCACCGCACCCCCAAAATTTTATCGCCGTGCGAAATACAGTCTGAGGGAAACGCTATATCCGCCTGGCGGCCCTGCCACCCTATCCATAGTAATCTTGGACTTAGGCCAGTAACTTTGCGTCCCGCCCTTTCGAGCAGTTTGCCTTTTTCAAACGGTCTTTTGTTTTCTAGTTAAAAGAACCTAACTACTCTATACGCAATATAGGTACCACGCAGGCCAAAAGCAATGGCGACAGACATAAAACGTTTACTGGAATATGAAACCTTATGGCCACAACAGAATTTTCTTGTCTGCTCTGATAAAGGAGACCATCGTCCAGGGACAGAAAATATCAAAGGATGACATCAATCTGATAAGGCGACTTCTAGTTGAAAGCTCAACGTGACATCGCATCCGTCTATCAAGAAAACTATGCACTTTTAAGAAAAGCCGGATTCTAGCGCTGGAGTTTTGAGGGCTTCTTCCCTAAACGGACCTTGAGACGTCTTAAACGCTCTCCACGGTAAATTGAGATCAGAACTTCCTCTTCAGGCTCTTTGGTCAACAGTATCCGAATTGCCGCGGTATCTGATTTTACCACTTCGCCATCAATTGCAACAATAATGTCTCCTCCTATAGGGTAGAGACGATTCCCCAGACGGAGGTCCTTCTCACTCCCTTTTATACCTCCCATGGCAGCCGGACCCCCATGGGTTACATTTATTACAATAGCCCCTTTTTCAACCGGAAAATCAAGAAGCCTGGCCAGGGCCGGGGTGACATTCTGCAGGTTCGCCCCCAGCCAGGCACGTGCCACGCAGCCTTTGGAAATGAGCTGTGAAGCAACCCATTCAATGGTCTCGAAGGAAATAGCAAAGCCCACTCCGGGTATATGTTTTGAGGGGCTGAATATCAAAGTATTTATCCCGATTACCCTGCCTGATGAGTCAACGAGTGGCCCACCGGAAGTGCCTGGATTTATGGATATGTCAGTTTGGATTACGTCGTGGACTACACGTCCGCCAGGTCTGGAAATACTGCGTCCGAGGGAGCTGATCACGCCCTGTGACACTGTGTACCCTGTTCCAAAAGGATTGCCCAGCGCAAAGACCTTCTGGCCTATGCCGGGTTTTGTGGCTGCAAGTTGCATTGGGGCAAGAGATTCAAGTTCTTTTTGAGGCGCTCGTAACTCAAGTATTGCAAGATCGGTTTCGCTATCGGTTCCCACTAACCTGGCAGGCCACTTACAGCCGTTAGACAAAACAACCTCAATGGAGTGCACGTTACTGACAACGTGATAATTTGTTAAGACGTGCCCAAGGTAGTCCAGGATAAATCCGGAGCCTGAGCCTTTGTGGGGCACCGGATCCAGATAAGAGCCGGGCGCAACTGCTGTGCTGGTTACGTTTACAACTCCTTTTGAGAGCTTCTTGCAGAGCTTTACAGTATGTTGTTCATCTGTCGTAAGTCCCATGCAGGGCAAAGGACTCAGAAAAACAGTAGCAAAAGCATAGAATAGGATACATATTGAAATAAATCTGATCATGGGTCTATAGTCCTCCCATTTTAAGGGCCACGGCCACTATAAGAGCCAGTATCAAACGGTAATATACAAAGGGATAAAATGTGTGTCTTGCTAGATAGCGCATCAAAAAGGCTATGACTAAATATCCGGAAATGCCTGCAGCGATAAAGCCCCAGAGAAAGTCCATACCCAGGGTCCCAAAACCATCCTGCCAAAGCTTAAGGCCCTCGTATAACCCTGCTCCTGCAATTATCGGGGCGGAAAGCAGGAACGAGAAACGGGCCGCGGCCATCCTTTCAAATCCCAGGAAAAGGGCTATTGTCATGGTTATCCCACTCCTGGAGACACCAGGCACAATGGCAAGGGCCTGTGCTGTTCCAACGCAAATAGCATCTTTCCATCCGAAATTTTTAAAACCGCGCTTATGGGATGCCAGGCGTTCTGCTAACCACAGGAGCAAGGCAACCCCGGAAAGGGTCGCCACTACTACCCACGGGGAACGAAATACAGTGGAGGCAGCCCCCTCCAGGAAATAACCTAGAAAGGCCCCTGGCACAGTGCCTATCAGGACGAGAAAAAGAAGCCGTTTGTCTCCTTTTCTTGATGTCTTTCCCGGGACCAGAGATTTTGCCATGCCTACCCAGTCCCGCCAAAAATATAAAAAGACAGAGAT
>JAUXDR010000290.1 GCA_030618205.1 Deltaproteobacteria bacterium
TCGGTAAACTCCTCCAAGCGATTAATCAATACCAGGTTGTCCTGAAAACTTTTCCCAAACCCAATGCCGGGATCAATCAGCATCTTTTCCTTGGGAATGCCCTTGCTATTGGCCCAGGCTATGCGTTTTTCCAAAAAGCCCTTGACCTCCCCAACCACATCTTCATAGTGGGGATCCACTTGCATATCTCTAGGACTCCCCTTCATATGCATAAGTACAACAGGGGCTTCAAAGGCAGATGCTACATCGGCCATTCTGGGATCAAAACGCAGTGCACTGATATCGTTAATAATGTCAGCCCCCTCGTAAAGCGCGGCCTCGGCTACCTCAGCCTTTACAGTATCAATAGATATTAGGCAATCACTGATTTCCCGTATCTCCCTTATGACAGGTATCACCCGATGCAATTCTTCTTCCAGAGCAACAGGTTCTGAGAAAGGCCGGGTAGACTCCCCTCCTATGTCCAGGATATCAGCTCCGGCAACAACCAGCGAGGCAGCCTGCTGCTTAGCCCCTTCCGGAGAAAAGAATTTCCCACCATCTGAAAATGAATCAGGGGTCACGTTTATGACCCCCATGATATATGTGCGAGAACCCCAGTGGAATGTATGCTCTTTTATAGCCAAACTGGGGAGAGCCATCCTTGTAACCGTTCACACTCTTTGGCAGGGAGTGAATAATTGCGCCATCCTCGTAATATCAGGCGCCTGCCATTTGAATCTGAGTATCTTTTCGGCAGTTACTCATTATCTGTTCAATACTCGCTGCATCAAGGGATTCATTCTCCAATAAGGCACTGGCAATACTGTGAAGGCAATCAATATCCTCTTGAATCACGGATTTGGCTCGTTTGTATGAATCATGCACTATTTTCAGGATCTCTTGATCTATTCTCCGGGCAGTCTCCTCGCTGTAGTCCTTAACCTGGCTGAAGTCCCTGCCGAGAAACGGGTGTTCTTCCTTTTTGCCAAATGCTATGGGGCCAAGCCCATCACTCATACCCCACTCACAAACCATCTTTCTCGCCAGGTGTGAGGCCTTTTCAATGTCATTTCCCGCCCCGGTGGTAAATTCATTCATTATCAGTTCTTCCGCCACCCGGCCTCCCATGAGAATTGCCAGGTTGTTAAGAAGATATGACCTTGGATAACTGTGACGCTCTTCTTCCGGAAGCTGCTGGGTGAGCCCGAGGGCACGACCCCTTGGTATGATGGTCACCTTATGAATCGGATCAGTGCCGGGGAGAATTTTTGCTACCAATGTGTGTCCTGCTTCATGGTAAGCAGTTATGCGCTTTTCCTCATCCGAAATGATAAGGCTTTTTCTCTCGGTGCCCATGAGGACCTTGTCTTTGGCCTTCTCAAAGTCGGCCATGCTGACGGTCTCTTTGTTTTCTCTGGCTGCAAGAAGGGCTGCCTCGTTTACAAGATTTTCAAGGTCGGCCCCGGAAAACCCTGGTGTACCCCTGGCAATTACTGACAGTTCAACATCCGGTCCAAGCGGAACATTATTCACGTGTACTTTCAATATCTGTTCACGTCCCCTGAGATCGGGTACAGGGACAACTACCTGTCGATCAAAACGGCCAGGTCTTAACAAGGCCGGATCCAGTACATCAGGCCTGTTGGTAGCTGCAACCAAAATGACCCCTTCAGCGCTCTCAAAACCGTCCATTTCCACCAGGAGCTGATTTAACGTCTG
>JAUXDR010000071.1 GCA_030618205.1 Deltaproteobacteria bacterium
TCCTTTAAAAAGGCACAAAAGTAGCTTACACTTTTTCGATTTAGCCGCAAAGAGTCTAAAGTTTTTCAGCATCAAGCTGCCCGCGACAGTTCACCATACTGAGTCTTCCTGGTCTTGGCTTTAATTATTCAGGGTTGAATTCCCCGCTCATTCCCGGAAAATTTCGCGCCTTGCATCTCGGGCTTTTTGCAGTGTAATCATGGCTGTGATAAATATAAGGCCCATTACGCTGACTGGAACTTTATCCCCAGTGTCGGCCAAGGATTTCACAGAACACACGAGATGAAAACAGGAAACAGTATCTATGAAATGGACAGAAGAGGCAAAAAAGTCCTTTGAGGCAGTACCGCCTTTTGTGAGGCCCATGGCCAAAAAAGGAGTAGAGGCCTATGCCCGGTCCCTGGGGCGGAAGATCATCACCCCTGAGCTCCTTAAAGACGCCAAAAGAAATCTCATGGGAAGCCATGGGATGAAATCAACGGATTCCACGGTCAACAAGGAAGAACCGGACAGGAAGGCTTCGGTCCCTACCCCTCAATATCCAAACAGATTCTTTGCCAAAGAAGGGGTAGACTCACTGAAATACGCCTTTGATCGCAAGATCGCAGTTCATGCAGGGGCCGGGGGACAACCGCTTCCTGCTGAAGAGGCCTTGCCTGCCTGGCAGGCACTTTGCGTTAAGCCTGACAATTCGCCTCGAAGGACAGTCTATATCCACATCCCCTTCTGCCAAAGCCGGTGTCTTTATTGCGGCTTCTTCATGCATACCTTGCGCCGGGGCGACAGCACCCGTTACACTGATGCCCTCCTCAAGGAGATAGAACAGGTCTCAGGACTTCCGGCCGTGATCAGCCACCCCATACATGCAGTCTATCTGGGAGGCGGGACACCTACTGCTTTGGATGCAGGGGATCTCAAGCGGCTGATCGAGGCTGTTTGCCGCCTGTTCCCCCTGGCCAAAGACTGTGAAATCACTGTGGAAGGCAGGGTGGCCGACTTTGGGCAGGACAAGATGCGCGCTTGCGTGGCTGGAGGTGCCAATCGTTTTTCCATCGGTGTACAGAGCTTTAATACCAAGGTCCGGCAGGACGTCGGACGTATAGCGGACAGGGCAGAGGTCCTGAAAATGCTCACCACCTTGACTGACCTGGACAATGGGGCTGTAATTATTGACCTCATTTACGGGCTTCCAGGCCAGACCATGGCTATCTGGGAAGATGACTTGAGGACCCTGATTGAAGAGACAAAGCTGGACGGCGCCGATCTCTACCAGTTGAACGTATTTAAGGGAAGCCCTTTGAGCCGGGCTGTAAATCAAGGTAAGCTCCCGCCCCCTGCCGATATCCCTACCCAGGCAGAGATGTTTTTAAAGGGCAGGGAGATGATGACCGCTGCTCGTTTCAGACGTCTCTCCATGTCCCATTGGGGCAGCACTCCCAGGGAGCGCAACCGTTACAATACCTTTATCCGCTATGGGGCCACCTGCATCCCCCTGGGCTGTGGTGCAGGAGGGCGTCTTCACGGCCATTATTTCTTCCAGGAGGGGAATCTGAAGACCTACTACAAGCGTGTCAACGCGGGAGAAAAACCAGTGGCCACGGCCATTCTCCTGCCTGCCCACTCCCCTCTTTTTAGAAACCTTGTCGGTCAGATGGAAAATGGCAAAGTGAATCTCACTGTCCTTGGAGAAAAACACGGTTTTGACTTAGAGGCAGTCTTTTCCCCGCTCCTTGAGCAATGGGAGCAGGCTGGCCTGATACGGCGTCCGGGGGAAGGGTGGATTGAGCTCACAGTGGCAGGGGAGTTCTGGAATGTCAACCTGGCCCAGGCACTTATTGATTACTTCCAGCACTATCATCAGGAAGATGCGCGGCCTGGTTCCATGGCACTATAAATCCAGCAAGTTTTGTTGTATTGGAGGACAATCATGAAAACCTTAATCGTATGTGCGAGCAAGTATGGTTCCACCCTAGAAATCGGAAGATGGCTGGCGGAAAGACTGGGCGGCGATTGCCTTGTGGATAAGGCTGAATCCATGCCGGACCCGGCAGATGCAGATATTGTCATCCTGGGTTCTGGTATCTACAACCACCACGTATTGCCCTCTGTGCAGGAATATGTGAACCGCTTCAAGGATGCGCTGAAAGGCAAAAAGACTGTAGTCTTTGGAGTCGCCATGGACACAACAGGGATTTTTGTGCAGGGAAAGGTCCACGGCGGATGGAACTATATCCTGCCTTTGATTAAGAGCCTGCCAAAACCCCCGATCCATGCCGGACTCCTGGGCGGGGAAATAAACCCGGACAAGCTGGATGCCGGGGATATAGAAGGACTTAAGCGGTTCTACAAGATGCTTTACGGCCGGGAGACTCCCATACCCTATAAGACCTGGATGAACAAAAAAAAGGTCTGGGCCTTTGCGGAAAAGATACTGGAGCGTCTTGAGAGGCCGTTTTAGTGTCTCTGTCGGGGATTCTGGGTCGCGGTAGGAATGCTGGTTGCCCCGCTACCCCCTCCCCCATCCCCTCCCGCCAGGGGAGGGGAAAGGAAAAAAATCACAGACATCAGGAGATTAGGTTATGTGTGGATGGTATCGCATCACAGCAGTAGGCCTCTTGTGCTTGATACTGCTTCTTCTTCTATCAGGTTGTGAACAAAAACCAAAGGATGTTGGTCCGGCACCTGTCATGGCTGTAGGTTCCCAGTGGTACGGTCACATTCCGGTATGGGTGGGCATAGAGCGGGGTATCTTCAGGAAACATGGCTTTGACGTATCGTGGAGATTCATCGGCAAGAGCATGGACCGGCTGAATGCTATCTCTTCCGGAGAGGCTCAATTTGCCAGTCTGGGAGAAATCGCCATGTTGAGTGCCATGGCCCAGGGCAACACGCGCTTTTACTGGGTAGGCAATCAGGATATCGCCCCTGGTTTTGAGGGAATGGTGGCACGGCCGGGCATATCGGGTTTTGAGGATATCAGGGGGAAGAAAATCGGCTTCCCATTTGGTTCCACTGTGGATATCACCTGCCGGCTTTTGCTCCGGCAGCATGGTCTTGAACCGGACAGGGATGTCAAGCTTGTAAATCTGGAGGTGGGCGACGTGCCGGCTGTCTTTCGTGCCGGTAATGTGGACGCCGCCCTGGTCTGGGAACCCGGATTTTCCCAGCTACTGGAGGTAAAGGGAGCCACGGTACTGGGCATGGACACCGACACTGAAATCTTTAGACGATTCGGCACAATGACCGGCCCGGATGTTCTCATCCTGAACAAGACGTGGGTAGATGAGAACATCGTGAGGGCACGGCGGTTTATGGCCGCCTATTTCGAAGCGTTGGAGTGGGTAAAGACCCATACTGACGAGACAGCGCAGATCATCCAAGGACGTTACATACAACAGGACCTGGAGCTTGTCCGAACAAACCTGCGCAAGTTCGTATGGCAGGGGCTTAAGGACCAACCGCGAGTAATGAGTGATGAGAATCTTTTCGCACAGGTCGATTTCGTTATTGATATCCTTTACAAAGACATGAAAGCTATCCCGGTCAAGCCTGATTTCCGCCACTGGGTAAACCTTAACGTCCTTCCCGTGGAAGGACCGGCCGGAGACTGATCTCATGGATGGCAAAGAACTCGGGCTCTGGCATTCGGCTATTATTGGATCGGCAGGCTTTATCTTTTTTGTTGGCCTGTGGGAGGTGGTGGTGCGCCTCGGCTTTATCGATCCTTTTTTTCTCCCTGCCCCAAGCCAGGTGATGGAGCGAGCGCTGGCAATGACGACCGGCAAGGATGCCGTGCTGCTGAATGATATTCGAATAAGTGGCACACGGGTGCTCACCGGATTTCTGCTGAGCGCCGTAGTTGGCGTCCCCCTGGGACTGATAATGGGCACGAACCGCCTGGTCCGGGCGTTTCTTAATCCCATCGTCTCCATCATACGCCCACTTCCGGCCTTGAGCTGGATACCACTTTCCATGCTCTGGTTAGGGATAGACGAACAGCAGAAATATGCCATTGTATTCATGGGCTGTTTTGCGTCTGTGCTTGTATATACTATTGATGCCACCCTAAAGGTAGACCCCCTTTTGATCCTTGCCGCAAGAAATCTGGGAGCCAAGCGCCTACATACACTTCGTTTTGTTGTGCTCCCCGGCGCTCTTCCCAATATCCTGAGCGGCCTGAAGGTGGTCCTGGCCATTGCCTGGACCTGCGTCATCTCGGCTGAAATGGTAGGGGCTAACAGCGGACTGGGATTCAGGATTTGGACTGCAAAGGAGTGGTCAGACACTGGGCAGGTATTGGTGGGGATGCTTTGTATCAGCCTTACCGTGCTGGTTCTGGACATCATCTATAGAGTGATCGAGAAGGTCCTTTTGCCCTGGAAGAGGATTTCATGAGTGACATCCTGATCCGGGCTGATAATGTATCGAAGGTATTTCACTCCCACAAAGGGGACGTAGAGGCTATTCACGATTTTTCCCTGACTGTGAAAAAAGGGGAAATTGTGTGCATTGTGGGGGCTTCAGGCTGTGGGAAGAGCACCTTTCTTAATATGGTGGCGGGCTTTATCCGACCATCTTCCGGCCGCATCCTTTTGGAAGGACAAGAGATCACCAAAGTAGAGCCCCGGTGCGGAATGATCTTTCAGAACTACGCCCTGTTTCCCTGGATGACTGTTATCGAAAACATCACCTTTGGCCCACGGCTGAAAGGCGTTCAAAAAAAGGTGAGGCACGAACAGGCCAAGCTGTGGATTAAGAGAGTAGGACTTGAAGGGTTTGACTATTCCTACCCCGGCGAGCTCTCCGGTGGTATGCAGCAGAGAGTAGCGCTCACTCGGGCCCTTGCAAATGAACCGGACGTATTGCTCTGCGACGAGCCCTTTGGTGCGCTGGATGCCATGACGCGTCAGGCCATGCAACAGGAGCTGTTACGCCTGATGTACAAATCAAACCAGACGATTTTGTTCATCACCCACTCCATAGACGAGGCCCTCATCCTAAGCGACCGCGTTGTCATCATGTCTGCCAGGCCTGGTAGGGTGAAGGCTGTATTCGAAAACGACCTTCCACGCCCCCGCAAGTTGGAACTCCAGCTTACCGATCGCTATCTGGAACTCAAAAGAAAGGTTTGGTCCCTGGTTGAAGAGGAAGTTGTGAGCGCGTTGGGAATCAGGAAAGGATAGTAGAATATTTAAATAGCGGGTGCATTGTTAAACCCATGGATGAACCCATGAATACTGTTTTTCTGCTTAGACGTCACATTCATAAACTGCAATCCCATACGGTGCATATGACCCTTTTTCCAAATCCATCGTACAATGCCTTCAATTTTGACTCGGGAATTTGATGGAAAAAATATGGTCAGTCTCGAGTTGGCAGGGAATTCCTGTAATGCCTCGAGTCCAACACCACTCTTACTGATGTCTGTCATAGATTCCACATAGAAACGCCGGCCGTCCGAAATTGTGACCAATGACTCAATCGGGAATCGCTTATCCTGCCGTCGTTCAGAAGAAAATATTTCTTTCATTATACTCTCATGTATGTCCCATTAACCCGGATTATATAGTAATCCCCGACCAACAATATAATAACATGTTTTTTATAAAAGTGCCACAAAAATACCCTTTCGAGGCGCACAGTAATAACCTCCGGAAGACATCTGCATGTTCTGTTCTTAAAACTTATCGGAACTAATGAAAAAAAACTTAAAAGAAAATCCTCTAAGCCTATTGCAAAACTCATAAATTCTGTTCGAGGGCAAGATGCGAGGAGAAAAAAATCAACCACACGGCACAGTGTCAGGCAAAGAAAATCTGGCAGGTAGAAGCTGCGGGATCAGGACTGTTTTTCCCATCCTGAGAAAATATGCATCGGTCATGCCTGCGATAAAGTCTCTCACAATGGCCTGGTAAGACTGCCCTTGAGCGTAGCTGTCATCCATCCCATTAAGATAATCCCTAAAAATCACTGATTCATTCCTGTCCTGTTGCAGATCATCCAGAAAGTGTTCAAACAAAATCCTGTAGAGGTCCTTAATCTTGGATGATTCGGTTTTAATCCGGGGATTCATGTAAAT
>JAUXDR010000044.1 GCA_030618205.1 Deltaproteobacteria bacterium
GAAGGAGAACTGCCGGGCAATAGGGCCTTGAGTGCCTGCCAAACCTATTTTTGCTTAAAATGGAAATCAACAACTGCAACCTTAGCTACTTTGAACAGGGCATTTGCTGCATAAATCCCCTTGTCTAAAGTCAGCCCAACTCCCCTCTAACAAGTTATTGCGAAACGGACGCATTTATAACAGCAAAAACCGGGTTGTCAAGAGATTTGGGAGAGCGAATTTGTACGTTGGTTACTCCGGATCGTCGGGAATATGCCGTGTCCGGTCCCGGATAATGGTTCTGATAAGCCGCTATCGCGGCAGAAGTGACATCAGAAAGTAGGAAAGGGGTAAGCGTTTACGGATTCGCCGTTCGGGGTTACCTTTTTTTCGTTGAGCTTGCTTGAAGCTCATCTAGTTTCTCAAGCTGTTCCGGATTACCGTGAAAGGCGTCTTTTTTTCAGCCAGATTCCAAAGGCGTAAAGTGGAATGGACTGAATATTGTTCTGTTTCCCGAAATTATCGAGTGATACCTTGATCCCTTCTGATATGTCAGGGTTGCTGTCTAATAATAGATGCATGCTTTTCAATTTCCCGGACGCGCCGGCCTTGACTTCTACAGGGATCGCGCCATGACTGTGCTCAATCATGTAGTCAACTTCTGCGGAGCTTCCGCGCTTATCTCTCGTCCAGTAGTAAAGTCTTTCCCGTTTAAAGTTGGAAGTTGCGGCAATTTCCTGACCGACAAACTGTTCAGAAACAGGACCTGCATTAATCAAATTGTAACTATCAGTAATCCAGCGAGATATGTTGAAATCACAAGCTCTTTGCATAAGGCCGACGTCAAGAAACAGCAGCTTAAAACGCTGTGGGTTATAATTAGCGCCCAAAGGAATCCCGCTGGTTTTATATATAAATTTGACAAGGTCTGCCTTATGAAGCAGATCAAGCCCATTCCTTAGATATTTTGACTGAATATCACGGGAAATCTGAACGAATTTGAACTGATCGCCGACAAGATGGGGAATCCTGGAAAATACCGTATCAATGTATTTCAAATCAGAGTGTTTTGAGCTGTATTTCGGAAAATCCTTGATATAGGATTCAAGAAGGTCAGATAGTAATTCCTGACATCGTAAATAGTCCTGATGTTCGATATAGCTTGCTACAACCTGAGGCATACCGCCGATAGCCATATATTCCTTAAGCAAAGAAATGGCCCTGTTATGAAGCGCTTCAGGAAACGGCATACTGATAGAATGCTCCCTTATCTCATCAAGGAGAAATTGATTCCCTGAGTTATACAAAAATTCCTCGAATGACACGGGACTTAAGTGTCGGAATGTAACTCTTCCAACAGGCACTGATATTTTTTCAATAGTGAATTCAAGCAATGAACCGGCAGCAATGATGTGCAGTGCCGGCATTTCTTCATAGAAATATCTAAGAGAAATGATAGCTTCAGGACAAAATTGAATTTCATCAAAGAAAACAAGCGTACTTCCAACCCTTAATCTCTCTCCTGCCAACGCTTCTATCCTTCTCAATATTTTGGCAGGGTCGTAGCCTGACTCAAAACAGCTATTGAACTCGGGCTGCTTTTCAAAGTTAATAGTCAATAGCTGCTCAAAATGATGAGCAAAGTTTTGTTCGATTACATAGGACTTTCCAACCTGACGAGCCCCTGAAAGAATAAGAGGTTTACGTCCCTTCTCATCTTTCCATTTTATCAAATTTGCCTCTATGAATCTTTTCATGGGTCAATTATATAATAAATTGAATAAAAATCAAGGATATTTCAATATAGATTGACTGAAATGGCGGCTTGTTTGCTTATAAGATCTCTTGGAAGTCCTCTCGGAAAGAACCCCGGAAACGTATAATTATATTGACAACACCCCCGATGGCATCGCTTCCGTATAGGGCGGAAGTTGGGCCTCTGACCACCTCAATGCGATCTATCATATCTACGGAAATTTGGTTTATTACCGAGATCAACAATGACAATGTGCTCCAGGCAAGGTCGCACCCCTGGCCCAGACCTGGTTTGCACCCACAATGCGTCTTCCAGGAAAGTCGCGCCAGGGCGGGCCTGTTGATTCTGTCTGAAAAAAGGAAATCCTATACTATTAAATTATGCACCTGCCAAAAGTCCTTTTGGGGGACAATTTCGAATTCAGGAGATGGTCGTTAAGCCTAGCGACTTAAAATCCTCATCAAAAGAGAGGGCCGGCATGTTCTTAAGTTCCCCTGAAATGAGTACACGTGAGAGGGCATCCACAAAAGAAATCTTTCTGTCTTTACCAAAAAGATTGAATAAGGCAATGGCTTGATGATGTTGGCTTTCCGTGGAATGGAAAATTCTATAGAGATTAATCGATTGATTGAAGGTCAGCGCCTCACTATAACCATATTGATAGAGAAGAACAGTCATGGATTCAGAGATAATAAACCAACAGGTATGGATAATGATTCGGTTTTCCTTGATTTCCTTAAAGAGTTCTAAGGCGCGTTTGTGTTTTGTGTCCTTTTTTGAAAATAGGGCGATAAAGAAACTGGCATCACAGTAAACTGCATCAAAGCCTTTTAAGGTTTGCATTGTTACTTCCGTACAAGATAGATTTATAGTTCTCAGCTACTGCCCGCAATTTTTCTTTTGGTTCCGGTAAGCCTTTAATAGAGTCTAAAACAGTATCATAACGATCCGTTTTTCCTAGTAACTCAATGCGGGCATATGCCTTACCTCTTTTGTTAATCTGTAAGGCTTCACCAGGCTTTAACAGCTTATCCAGTTGGGTCAGCTTAGATCGGGCCTCACTAAGATTCATTTCTGATACTAGGTCTTCCATGGCAACACCTCTTTAATTTGTACAAATAAATATAAAAATGACATGTTCTGTACAGATTGTCAAGAAAAAATTAGAGGTAGGGCGAAAGGGTGGAAAACGGGGTTAGTGATTGAAAAACCGGAGCATACCTTCAAATATACCCTGAACATGAAATGGAGAGCCTTTGGCCTGATCCACCTGAAAGAAAGCAAAGGGGATGTTGTGAATTCAGTCCAGGGATCCAGCGGCCTCATGAATGAGGCCAAGAGAAAGAAACACTGGAATCGGTTCAGGGCGGAAATGATTTTGCCCTGCATACCGGGTAAAAAAAGATCCTGGTCAACATTACCTGAGCAGAAGCGAGCTCGCTTATCAGAATGATACTCTCGCTCCCACGTAGTAGAATCTACCCACATTTGATCCAAGAACTTTATCCACATTTTCATCAAACATATTGTTTATCCCGCCGTAGATTTCGTATTGTTGCATGTTTCTGAACTTTTTTGAAACTGCAATATCCGTTATGGTGTAGTCATCGGCCTTTTCGTCGTCGCTCTTGTGCTGCCGGCCAACATATCTGATCATCAGGGTTCCTGAAAAATCATATGGGAAATCATAAGCTCCATATATGGATACGGTCCTTTCCGGATTGAAGAAGACGTCTTTGCCAGTGTCCTTATCTTCGGTGTGAAGTTCCGTCCAATTCAAATTCAAGGAAAGACCAGCATCGAAAACATATCCAAGTTCAACTTCAACCCCCATTGTTTCAACAGCATCTTTATTCACATATGTCTGATAATCGTCAATGCCATCTCCACTGACATCAACCCTTTCCAGCTCAATCTTATCTTCAATATCATTATAAAAAGCGGCAACAGAATAGTTGAAGTTCGAATATGTGCCGCTTGGCCCTATCTCATAGCTCCTGACAAATTCAGGCTTTAGCTTATGAGTTGACTGTTTTGGGCCGTAGATTGCCTCAGCGCCGATCCGCGGGATGTCTCCTGGTGTCGGACCAACAACATACAGCTCGGCCGCATCCGGGGCCCTGTATCCTTCAGCATAGTTCAGCCTCAGCCTGAACAACGGCGCGAAATTCTTGACCAATCCGACCTTAAATGTCGGCTTGTTGTCCGCGATGGAAATATCATCGTATCTCGCTCCGAATATTGCATTCAGAGTCTCAGAAATTTGCCATTCATCCTGCAGATAGAGAGATTTGTAACGGACTGTTTTGTTAATAAACTCTGTGCTCGCAGGATCAGGATTGATAGCACAGGAGTCTCTCGATTCTTCCCTGTATTCGCCTCCTCCCACAAGGACGTGATCTTTATGTATGGAATAGATAGTCTCTGCTTCGTATCCTGTATAATTGACATCAGCGCTGAATTTTTTGTTGACCGGCGCCTTGAAATTAAGAGCGCTTGTGCGGTTGCGTTTTTTATACTCAGACCTGTAGGCCCTAAGCTTTATCATCATTTCGTCTGTGGCCAGATATTTGATATCAGCGCCGTAATCATACCTTTTGTTGTCGTCCACGGATTTTACCGGCGTGTCCATGACCATGGCGGCAGGAGGCATCTGTCCCGGTCTCGGCTTCTTGGACGCGCCTCGATAAACACCTTCCCTGTCTTCCTCGAAATAGCAAAAGTCTAGGGCCACCTTGAATGCATCAGTGAAGTCGTACTCCAAAAATGTGCCGACATTCAGCACTTCTGCATCGTCCCTGTAAGTTACATCAACAACTCCGGTTTGACCGTGCTGATCATCTGTGGGTATTGGCTGATTGTTGTTCGGATTTAACGCCTTTGAGCTATATGATTCTGTTTCAGTATACGGGTTCGCATTGTTATAGTTAGCAAAAAGAGTATATCCCAATTTATCGGCTTTCCCCGTCAGGTTGAAGCCTGATGTATATGTTTCTCCTTTGCTGTAGTCGTTCATTCCTCCTCGCAAATCGATACTGCCATGGATTCCTTCCTTTGGTTTCTTTGTGATAATATTGATGACCCCACCAAGAGCATCCGAACCGTAAAGAGTGCTCATAGAGCCTTTGACGATCTCAATCCTCTCTATGAAGTCCACTGGAATCCTGTCCATCTCATAGGGTCTTTCGCTCTCACCGGCAAACCTCTTTCCGTTTAGTAGAATAAGTGTTCCATTTGGCCCCAGGCCCCTGATCGATATAGCGCTCTTAGATTTTGAGCTGGGATGGGGAAAACGCGCATATTGCATGGTTAGTCCCGGTGTCTTTTCAATGACGTCCTTTAGGGTGGCGGCCCCCATCATCTTTATTTCTTCCGAAGTTATTACGTCGACTGATGCAGCCACCCCTTCAACATTTTTTTCTGTCTTGGTGGCTGTAATGACATATACGGGTTCTATCTCAATGACCTTATCCGTTGTCTCAGCGTCCTCATCTGCCAGCGCAATAGCCGGCAGATTCATCAGAATCAGAAAACCAACGGAAATCATGATCAGGAAAGCGTGTTTCGTCATAGTGGTCTCCTTTGAGTTGTTTCATGTAAATCGACAAATGTCTTTTTGTGGTTCACTTCTTTATCCCGACCATAACTACGGCCCCGATGTATTGGCCATACCTGCTGAATACACCCCTCATAGCGGATATCCGTTTGCGGGCCTCCGTGTTCTTTATGACATTGCATACAAATCGCAGCGCCCCGCAAAGCCCTTCATCCTGGACGAGACGTTTTGGTGTCAGCAAGGCCATAGGGGCCGTTGCCACCACTTTTGTTGCAAATCCTTTCGATCCGAGCAGATCGTGCCATTCAGGGACTGTTATTGGGATTGCACTGACATGTATCGCCTTTGAGAGCGCCTTTTGGATTTCCTGCCTGACGCTTTGTTCTATATCGTCGGGGAACAGGCACATTTCGTGGATACTGTATCTTCCTCCTTGTTTCAGCAATCTGCATGCTTCGCCTATGATTTGTCGTTTGTGCTTGTCTGCGTGCATGGTAAGCATGGCTTCGCCGTAAACCACTGTGGCTGAGCCTGCGGGAAGTCCTGTGTCTTTGGCGGTCCCTTCCAGACACCTTTGCCCTGATCCTGTCAAATAGGAACGTACGACACGGGCTGCCTTATCATCTCTTTCCACGGCAGTATAGGAAAGCGGATTGCGGGCCAACGTAAGCCTTGCCGTGACCCCAAGGCCCGGGGCAAACTCCACCACTTCATCCCCAGGGCCTATTGCCAGGGAATCCACCATCCGTTTGGTCAACTCAATGCCTCCGGGACGAAGCACCTTTTTGCCCATTCTGGCCAGGACCCAGTGCCCCTGCATGGTCCTAAAAGCGGATTCTTCTGACGAGAGAATTCCTTCCAGGCGTTGTGCACTCATGATTAGTCCTCTTATTACTTATCCGTTTAACCTTCAGCCTTCAGCCTTCTACCTATCCACCTTTTTTTTGCTTACATCACGCAGGACTTGCTGAAGGTGCAGCCATTTTTTCAATACTCCCTCTGGATACTGGTGAAACGCATTGATATAGAGACCCATCCTCTGGGCATGGACTTCGTTTCTATAAAGCCAGAATAAATCCTCCTCGTTCATCTCGCCGTTTTCTTGCAGATTCCCGGCCGTAATTGCAATATCATTTGCAACGCAATTCGCCTTCTTGAGCACCTGATCACACTTATCAAGTTCCGCTCGGCAAAATGATCGGGCATGGCAGCCGGAACATATATCGAGCATCTCGTTTCTCAGATCCTGCCACTCAGCCAGGGTCGCTCTGTGGCTGTTGGGTGCCAGAATCGGACCGAGTTTTGAAAGATAGTTAATTACTCCTTTCTGACACTCTGCATGCCTTTCATCCGGTTCTTCCTTGCGGACACCAAAAAAGCCCCAGGATGTCAAGACCTTGTGATTTCCATTACTCATATGACAGGTCGCGCAGGTTGGGCTTCTCCCTGTGAGCCCCTCGGCCCGGTAGATAGCCCCGTGTTTGGAGTTATAGTAAGATTCATATTGTGGATGATTGTCCACATGACACGGAAGACACGCCTCGGGCCTTTTTGCTTCATCCGGAGAAAACCTGTGCCTGGTATGGCAGGCATCACATTGCCCGCCGTTTTCCCCCATCGTGAGGTGGCATACGGCACACGACTTCCGGGCGATTTCCGGGGCTTTTTTCCACATCTTTTTCGCCATGTTGCCTGTGGTCAATGCCACCTCGCACGATGCGTGTTTTCCCTCCCTGAACTGTTTTGCCTGGCTGTCATGACACTTTTCGCATGTCGAGATGCTCGGTTTTTTGGCCATGGAGGAATCATCGGATTTCGTGTGGGCATCACCATGACAGGTATCGCAGTCAAGGCCCTTACTGTACATCTTCGACCGCTTCCAATCAGCTACAAGGCCGGGATTTTGCTTCTCGTGACAGCAAATGCACGAATTCTGTTCAGCATAAGCAGGTGGCGCATGCACAGTTGCCAACAGAATTACTAGGATCGACAATCCGACCTTGACAGTATTGTGCCGCGGTGCAAAAAGCATGAAGGTCACCTTCCTTTGCATCAGATAGTCTTGTTCCTTGCAGCCACTACTCTTTGTTTGCGTAATCGTTCCAGTCAAATGCTGTAAGCTTTTCAATCTCAAAGAGATCTTGCT
>JAUXDR010000264.1 GCA_030618205.1 Deltaproteobacteria bacterium
GGCAATTCTCGACATGAAACTTCAGCGCCTGACCGGCCTTGAGCGGAAAAAGATCCTGGAAGATTATCAGCAACTCCTGAACAATATCAAAAGCTATAAAGAAATCCTGGCAAGTGATGTCCTGGTCCTTGAAATTATTGAAAAAGAACTCAGGCTCCTTAAGGACGAATACGCTATTCCCAGGCGCACTGAGTTAATAGGGGACCCTGAAGAAATCAGTATCGAAGACCTGATAGTTGAAGAAGACATGGTGGTAACATTATCGCACAGCGGCTATATTAAACGTAACCCTCTGAGCCTGTATCAAAGCCAGAGACGTGGCGGGAAGGGTATCACCGGGCTATCCAAAAAGCAGGAAGATTTTGTTGTGGATCTATTTGTGGCCTCTACTCATGATTATTTCCTCTGCTTCAGCAATCTGGGAAGGCTTTACTGGCTGAAGGTCTATGAGATTCCACAGGCATCCAGGATGAGCCGTGGCAAAGCCCTGGTAAATCTTTTGCCGATTGACAGGGAGGCCAATGAGCATATTGCTGCTGTCGTGCCGGTACGTACCTTTGAAGCGGATCGTTTTGTGATTATGGCAACAAGGAACGGAGTGGTCAAAAAGACCTCTCTTGAAGCCTTTTCAAGACCCAGGCCGACAGGCATCATTGCGGCCACAGTACGCGATGGCGACGAAATCATAGCAGCCGCCGTTACTGATGGTCAGGCTGATATATTTCTTGGCACCAGACACGGACACAGTATTCGGTTTCCGGAAGGCAACGTCAGACCCATGGGTCGTACTGCGGCAGGTGTGCGGGGCATTAAACTCGCGAAGGGGGACCGCGTGGTCGCAATGGTGGTAATCTCGGAAGCCCAGGATACACTGTTTACGGTCACTGCGAACGGCTACGGGAAACGGACTCAGGTAAGCGAGTACCGTGTGCAGTCAAGGGGTGGAAGGGGCGTAATCAATATCAAGACCACAGAAAAGGTAGGTCCTGTAGTAGGTGTAATCCTTGTAAACGGCCATGACGAGGTCATGCTGATTGGTGCCAGCGGGAATATCATTCGAATAGGCGTTCAGGACGTACGCATAATCGGCCGATCTACCCAGGGCGTGCGCCTGATACGGATTCAGAAAGGAGACCACCTGGCAGCAGTGGCAAAGCTGGCTGAACAGGACGAGGAATGAAACGGGTAGGAGTATTGGGGGCCGGGAGCTGGGGAACTGCTCTTGCCGTACTTCTGGCCAACAAAGGAATTAAAACAGTACTCTGGGCCAGAAACCAGGAATTTGCGAAACAAATCCGCAAGAGCCGTGAAAATAAATCATACCTCCCAGGCATAGAATTGCCCACAGCGCTGGAAATCACCTCAGATATTTCAAAAGCTGTCACAGATAAAGAGGTCATTCTCTTTGTAGTGCCATCACATGGTCTCAGAGAGGTTGCCAAACAGGTCTCGATGGCCCTTGACGATCTTTCAAAATCACCAAATCACCAAATCACCAAATCACCAAATTTACCTTATGCCGTAGTCTCTGCCAGCAAGGGGATAGAAAACAGGACATTGCTCACCATGACGGAGATCATGGAGGAAGTGCTTCCCTCAAGGCTATCCGGCAGATTGGCTGCCCTTTCCGGCCCAAGTTTTGCGCAAGAGGTAGCATCTTCCGTCCCGACTGCTGTCACAATAGCAGCTTCAGAACATAAACTGTGTACCGGTCTCCAGGACCTTTTTACTACTGAGACCTTCAGGGTTTATACCAGCCTGGATCTTATGGGTGTTCAACTGGGCGGGGCTTTAAAAAATGTCATAGCTATCGCCTCCGGCATATCAGACGGTATGGGATTTGGGACCAATACAAGAGCGGCCCTGATTACCAGGGGACTTGCGGAGATGTCGCGCCTGGGTATGAGATTGGGTGCAAATCCTCTGACCTTTGCAGGGCTTGCCGGTCTTGGAGATCTTGTGCTTACCTGTACTGGAGACCTGAGCCGGAATCGCCAGGTTGGCCTAAAGCTGGGTCAGGGCCAGTCCATTGACACCATACTGAAGGAAATGAGCATGGTAGCAGAAGGTGTCAAGACTACAAACTCAGTCTATGCCATGGCTGAGAAGTACAAGGTCGAGATGCC
>JAUXDR010000120.1 GCA_030618205.1 Deltaproteobacteria bacterium
CGGCATTCAATTCGATAATACACGCTTTTTCGAAAACAGTGTAAACTGATGAATGAGAGATGCCAATGTCTAACACCAAAAAAGAAAAAAAACCTGAAACCCGCTCCAAAAAATCTCGTTGGGGTAGGCGTAAGCAGTATTGCTGCCATGCCTGTCGCAGGGAATTGCCTTTTTGCTGGAATTGCCCTTGCGGTTTTCAGATTTGTGATGACTGTCTGAAAGAAAATATGTGGGGCATGAGCAATAATGCAATATGGATCTGCCCTGACTGCGGACGCATAAGAAGCTTTTAACAACTTCCCTGGATGGCCTATTGCTGTTTGTATCAGAGTAGAGCCTATTCGACACCTATTCCCATAGCCAATTCTTCTATTTCCTTCACCATATCATCAATTACATTGAGACCCTGGTGCCAGAAATTGGGATCATGGAGGTCTATGCCAAAGGACTCAAGCAAAACATAGGGTGTATCACTTCCCCCGGCAGCCAATAGCTCTAAATAGCGCGGGATAAAATCCATTTTTCCCTTTTCATACATGGAGTAAAGAGACAAGACCAGGAGCTCGCCAAAGGCATAGGCATATACATAGCCTGGTGTATGGATAAAGTGACCTATGTAAGACCACCAAATACCATAGTCATCGGTCAGGGTTACGCTGTTGCCGAACACTTCCTCCTGGGCCTTAACCCAAATATTTGAAAATTCATCCGGAGAAAGCTCTCCCTTTGAACGCCGCTTATTGTGAACTTCATTTTCGAACCGGTTCATGGCAATCTGACGAAACACAGTGGCAAAGATGGACTCTATCTTAGTAGCAGCGAGCCACAATTTCTCTTCCGGCCTTTCCAAATTCCTCATTAAATCCTTGAATATCAGCATTTCACAAAAAACCGAGGCGGTTTCGGCTAAAACCAACGGAGTATGACTGTTTAAATAGCCCTGCTTACCCGCCAGGATCTGGTGAACACCATGGCCAAGCTCATGTGCCACTGTCTCAACGTCCCTGAGATTCCCGGTGAAATTCACGAGCACATAAGGATGGACCTGGGGAACCACAGGGTGTGCAAAGGCGCCTCCGGTCTTCCCCGGTATTACCGGAGCATGTATCCATTGTTTGTCAAAAAACAGATTGGCAACTGAGGCCATCTTGGGAGAAAATTTCCCAAAGGCATCGAGCACAATCTCTTTGCCTTTCTCCCAATCCACAACCCGCTGAGGCAGATAAGGCAATGGAGCATACCTATCGTAGTCAAAAAGTTCTTCCAACCCGAGTAAGCGCCGCTTTAAACCGTAATAGCGTTGGACTATGTCGTAACGATCTGTTGTGGACGTAATCAGGGAATCAACAGTGTCATCATCGAGTTCATTCGCAAGGTTCATGGACCTGACCCAGTTACGATAGTCCCGAATCCTGTCATCAATCATCTTGTCGCCAAGGACCGTATTAAAGGTGTGGGTAAGTACAATTGACTGACTGCGCAATCCGTCCGTAAGGTCCTTTGCCGCTCTTTTCCTGACTTTACGGTCCGGGGAGTAAAGATCGGTCAAGACCTCTTCCTGAGTGCGGGCTTTTTTACCAAAACGCTGGGCTGCCAAGACCTTTTCAAATAAGTTGATCCAGCTTGAACGACCTACCGGACTGATCTCAATTATGAGTTGTTCTTCCGCTTGGGAGAGAAGATGAGGTTTGTATCGCCTGGCTGCCTGCAAATAGTGCCTGTAGTGCTCCAGTATGGGGTCGGCGAGCAGGTCATCCGCCTTGTCATCAGGAACATTTGCCCACTCAATATCGAAAAACACTACGTCTTTATTCACCATACTGAAGAACTCATTGACTCTTTGCAAAAAAGCGCCGGCCTCCGAATCATTAACATGGGTTGAAAAATGTAGCTGGGCAAATGCACTGAGTCTTCCCACAATAATAGTCAAACCTTCATATTCATTGACGGCAGCGAATAGTTCTGCAGCGGTGAGTTCTGCAATTTTGCCCGAATATTTCTCAGCAATCTCAAGGGCCGATTTCTTACATTTCTCCATGTCATCATGGATTCCGGAATCATCAATGCCTTGGTACAAATCCCCAAGGTCCCAAAGGACTTCTTCTGTTCCCAATTCCTTCATCATGTCATTATTCATATAGAAATCTCCTAACCCGGACAAGCCGGAACCAAACAGGTTTGAAGATAAAAAAATTGATAACCGTTCACGGGATTACAACGCCCATTTTACCGCAACCCATCGAACTGTAAGCGTTTACAGGGTGCTGCAGATGCGAGGCGGAGGGTACGCAGACGTACTCCCTGTACTTCAAGTGCCCGACAACAAAGCAGATGCGGTGCCCTGTGAACGCTTACAAAACATTAAACCCACTGGTTATGCGTACGTCAACCCCATACGACACAAAGCACAATCCGTGCTTTGCAGTGAATAATTTCCGCAGTATGCGTTAACCCTGGAATTCCCTCTGACCAGGCATGTTAATTAACTTACTGAAAGGAGGTATTGTACTGCCGGGTGGCACTTGCACCCCTTCAAGATAACTGAAGGCACCCAGTTTTGCCCCTTTACCCACTGTTGTCCTCCCCTTAAGGACCACATGGGGACCGATTGTGACGTCCTGGGACAGCATGACATCCGGCTCTATATAGACAGATTCATAAAGCTCGAAACTCACCCCGAATTCCATCCAGCTTTTTCTTATCCTATCCAACAAAATAGTCTCTGCCCTGGCAAGGTCCATCCTAGAATTGACTCCCCAGGCCTCATCCTCAGTAGCAGAGATGACAGCCCCTGTTGAGACGCCCTTTGACACTGCTATACTCACTATATCGGTCAGATAGTACTCCCCCTGGATATTATCGCAGCCTATAGCATCAAGGGCATCAAATAAAAAATCCGAATCAGCCGCATATATTCCTGTATTTATCTCAGTTAGCAGCCTCTGGTCCTCTGTGGCATCTTTCTCCTCGACTATTCCTTGAATTAGAACCTCTTCGGACACAGACCTGAGCACCCGTCCGTATCCGCCTGGATCTTTCAGGTGCGCAGTCAGTAAAGAAAGAATCCTTCCGGAACTTGCATGATCTTCCATAAAAGAGGCAAGAGTACTTTCTTTCAGTAAAGGCGTATCACCACAAATAATCAAAACATTGCCACAGAACTCTCCCAAAGCCGCCTTTGCACACAATACAGCATGGCCTGTGCCGAGCTGCTGCTCCTGCACTACCAGATCAACATCATACCCTGTCAGATAATCTCTAACAAGGTCGCTGCCATGGCCCGTTACCACGACCCTGGAAGCAATATCCAGATTCCTTAACAGGCCAAGGACATGTCCGATAAGGGGCTTTCCAAGGAGGTGATGCATTACCTTCGGGATCTCTGATTTCATCCTGGTTCCCTTGCCTGCTGAAAGTATAATAGATGCCCAGGGCCCACTGCCCTCTAAAACGGAATTTTCTATCATGGGGAAAGATCCTACTATAAGCGTTTGCAGGGTGCTGCAGATGCGAGGCGTACGGGTATGCAGACGTACTCCCTGTACTTCAAATACCCGACAACAAAGCAGATGCGGTGCCCTGTGAACGCTTACGAAATAAAAAGGGCAAGCACGCGGCTTGCCCCTTAGTACGGAACTATGTCATGAAATTGAGGTCCTACTAATCTAGTGACCCGCTATCTGGATTCTTGTAAGCGCCCTTGCCATGGCTGCCTGAGCACGCGCAAGATCAATTTCTTCCTTTCGTGTCACGGCCTCCTGCAATCTGCGCTCAGCCCTCTCCTTGGCCTTAAGGGCCCTTTCCACATCGATTTCCGTGCTAATCTCAGCGCTCTCGGCCAGCACGGTCATGCGGTTGCTAGACACATCGCAGAAACCGCCGCTTAAAGCTATGCGGACCGTATTTCCATCATTGAGATAATGCATCTCACCTATCTTAAGCGTGGCCAACAGAGGAGCGTGGTTTGCCATCGCACCGAACACACCATCCGCACCAGGTGCAGTAGCCAGTTCAACTTCTTCGCTCACCAACAACTTCGACGGCGTCACTACTTCTAGAAGTATCTTATTTGCCATTTACTTTTCCCTAGACCCGCGTCCGTGGCTCTACAATCGCCCGGAGCCGAGTTATTCGCTGTACGATGCTATTACTCTTCAGCCTCATCCGCCGACAGAGTCATTATGCCATCTTGGCTGCCTTTTCCACGGCTTCTTCTATACCGCCTACCATATAAAACGCCGCCTCAGGCAGTTCGTCGTGTTTACCCTCCAGGATCTCCAAGAACGCACGGACAGTATCTTCGACCTTGATGAACTTGCCCGGCATGCCGGTAAAGGTCTCAGCAACGTGGAA
>JAUXDR010000068.1 GCA_030618205.1 Deltaproteobacteria bacterium
GAAAAAGGGGAAAAGGTGTTACGTAATAGGATACAGAATGCTGTAGAGGAGGCCTATAGACAGGGTGTTGCTGAAGGAGTGCTTCCTGATGTGTCTCTGTCGGCATCACATCAGGTTGTACCTCCAAAACAGGAAGTACATGGCGATTTTGCCAGTAATTTGCCCCTGATAACTGCCTCAGAGGCCAAGAGGTCACCACGGGAGCTGGCCGGTTGTCTGGCCAAAACATTAGAGGCCAACTCTTTATTTCATAAGATTGAGGTAGCAGGGCCGGGCTTTCTCAATTTTTTTGTAACTACTACCTGGTGGCAGGAGAACCTGCGGACCATTTGGGAGGCAGGAGATTCTTACGGCGAGTCCGGGGCTGGTAACGGCCGGTTGGTTCAGGTGGAATTTGTAAGTGCCAATCCGACAGGGCCGTTACATGTAGGCCACGGCAGAGGCGCAGCCGTTGGTGACTCCCTGGCCAGGGTCTTAAAGACCGCTGGTTTCAGTGTGGAAAGGGAGTATTACATCAACGATATAGGAAATCAGATGAGGACCCTCGGGGCCTCTGTTTACTTACGATATTTGGAACATTTTGGGCATGAGGTCGAATTTCCCGAAGAGTATTATCAGGGGGACTATATCTATGATATTGCCTCAAGCATTGCCTCAGGAGAAGGGGACAGATATTTAGACATGCCCCAGGAATCTTGCCTGACATTTTTTATTGATACTGCTGTCAAGATCATAGCCTCTGACATCCGCAAAGATCTTGAGGAGTTCAGGGTCCATTATGACAACTGGTTTAGTGAGAAGACCCTTCATAAGAGCGGGCTGGTTGACAGAACCATCTCGGAGTTACAGGATAAAGGCTACATGTTCGAGGAAGAAGGGGCATTGTGGTTCAGGGCCACTGCCCTGGGAGATGAAAAAGACAGAGTAGTTAAGCGTTCAAATGGAGTTCTTACCTATTTTGCGTCAGACATAGCCTACCACAGAAATAAGCTGGAGAGGGGATATGACCTTCTGGTTGACATCTGGGGTGCTGATCACCATGGATATGTAGCAAGAGTAAAGGCGGCAATAAGGGCCCTGGGTTACCAGGAAGATAAATTGCAGGTCCTTCTTGTACAGCTTGTCAATCTTCTGGAAGGGGGGAAGATTAAGGCCATGTCAACCAGGGCCGGTGAGTTTGTGACCTTGAGGGAAGTGCTTGATGACGTGGGTAGCGACGCTGCGCGGTTTATATTCTTGACCCGCAGATGTGACAGTCACCTGGACTTTGACTTGGATCTTGCCAGAAGCCAGAGCCAGGAAAACCCTGTTTATTATGTACAATATGCCCATGCCAGGCTTTCAAGCGTTTTCAGAAATGCTGGAGAACAGGGAATTTCTCTCGCAGAGCCACAGGATGTTGATGTCTCACTCCTCAATACTCCAGAGGATATTAAGCTTTTGAAGCAACTGGATACATTCCCCTGTCTCGTGGCTGACGCCGCCCTTGCCCTTGAGCCATATCGCGTCAGTTATTATCTTACCGAGTTGGCAGGTCAACTGCATGGCTACTATACCCGGCATCGGTTTATCACCGATGATCCGGATTTGACCCAGGCCAGACTTCTCTTGGCAGATGTGACAAGAAGGGTTTTTCGCAAGGGTCTGGGGCTACTGGGAGTATCAGCACCTGAAAAAATGTAGGCAGTAGGGGCAGACCTGCGTGTCTGCCCTATGACCCGGTGTCTGCCCTATGGGATGAAAAAATGTAGGCAGTAGGGGCAGACCTGTGTGTCTGCCCTATACCCCTGAGCATGAGGTTTAGAGATGGCTCGAACCAGAAAAAAAAGTCGAAAAATACAGTTCCAGTTAGGTTGGGGAGGGCTTATCGCCCTGACTGTATCTACTGTTTGTGTCTTTCTGTGGGTGTTTATCTTGGGTTTCTGGGTTGGTCAGAAGCTGGTTGGACGCAGTCTGGATGAGTCACGCCAGACCCAGGTCGTCGCAAGGGCAGTGCCTGAAGCAAAAGAAGCTACTCCCTTAATTCCAGAAAAAACAACTCAGGTAACTCCACTGGATACTAAGGAAAAAAAGCAACCAGAGCCAAGGAAAGAGTCAGTTAAAAAGAAGGTCCGTAGCGCGGATGATATTAAAAGGCCCGGTCGCCAAATCAAAAAGGCAAAGAAGAAGAGCACATACTTTGTGTTGCAAATAGCTTCTTATAGAGAGGGGGAGCGGGCAAATAAAGAGGCCCGAAGGTGGAGAGATAAGGGCTATCGAGCTAAAGTCAGGAAGGCCGACCTTGGTCCTGAGAAGGGGATCTGGTACCGGGTCCATCTTGGGGAGTTTCGTTCTGTTGAGGAAGCCACCAACTCTGCAAAAAACCTGGCCCAAAAACATGACTTGAGATCTTATGTCGTACCCATACGTGACTAGTGTATCATGATACGGAAAGCCAAGATATCAGATGTAAGGTCCATTCGTGCCCTACTTGCTCACTTTGCAGACCAGGGTCTGCTGTTGCCGCGTTCTCTCAGCGAGATATATGATCATCTGCGGGACTATACCGTAATGCAGACATCTGATGATAATATCGTGGGTGTGGCGGCACTTAATATATGTTGGGAAGACCTGGCTGAGGTGAAGTCTTTGGCAGTACGCGAAGACTACCAGGCCAAGGGTATGGGAAGACAGCTTGTGGAGCATTGCCTTTCAGAGGCCGTTGTCCTTGGAATTTGCCGGGTCTTTACCCTCACATATCAACCTAAATTTTTTGAGAAATTGGGGTTCAAATTAGTGGATAAGAGTTCACTTCCCCACAAAATCTGGGCAGACTGTTTGAAGTGCCCAAAATTCCCGGATTGTGACGAAATAGCACTGCTGGTGGAGCTCTAATTATATGATTGGAAATATAGTTGCAAAGGTGTTTGGAACAAAACACGACAGGGAGGTCAAGAAGCTACAGCCCCTTGTAGATCGTATAAATTCTCTTGAATCAGAAATAAAGGCCTTGTCTGACGCAGAACTCAAGGCAAAGACCCCTGGGTTCAGGGAACGGCTTGAACGGGGAGAGTCTCTGGATGAATTGCTCCCGGAGGCCTTTGCCGTTACACGGGAGGCAGCTCGCAGGGCATTGGGGCTCAGGCCCTTTGACGTACAGCTCATGGGCGGGATTGTGCTGCATCAGGGAAAAATCGCCGAGATGAGGACCGGTGAAGGAAAGACTTTAGTGGCCACAATGCCGGTTTATCTGAATGCGCTTACCGGTCGCGGGGTCCATGTGGTTACTGTTAATGACTATCTGGCAACCCGCGATTCGGAGTGGATGGGACAGGTATATCGCTTTCTTGGTCTGGATGTTGGAGTAATAGTCCATGGTCTTCAGAGTATAGAGAGCAAAGCAGCCTATGGGGCTGATGTGACCTACGGCACTAATAACGAGTTCGGATTCGACTACCTTAGAGACAACATGAAGTACTCCCTTGAGGACATGGTCCAACGGGAATTTCATTATGCCATAGTAGATGAAGTGGACAGCATCCTCATTGATGAGGCCCGGACCCCACTCATCATATCCGGCCCATCCGAAGATTCTACGGATCTTTACTACAGGGTCAATCAAATCAGCCCGCACCTGAATAGGGAAACGGATTTTACAGTGGATGAAAAGGCCAGGGCTGTCAGTCTGACAGAAGAGGGTGTGGCAAAGTGTGAAAAGCTTTTGGGAGTGAAAAACCTCTATGATCCTGCCCAGGCCGAGCTCCTTCACCACGTGCAACAGGCCCTCAAGGCCCATGTCCTGTTCAAGAGGGATGTAGATTATCTGGTCAAAGACGGACAGGTGGTGATAGTTGACGAGTTCACAGGCCGCATTATGCCGGGAAGACGTTACAGTGATGGGCTGCACCAGGCCCTTGAGGCCAAAGAAGGCGTAAAGATAGAGAGTGAAAACCAGACCCTGGCCTCCATAACCTTCCAGAACTTTTTCCGCATGTATGAAAAGCTCGCCGGCATGACGGGCACTGCCGAGACAGAGGCAGCGGAGTTTCAGAAGATTTACAACCTGGAGGTGGTTGTAGTCCCCACCCACATGGATATGATTCGCAAGGACTATCCGGATGTGGTCTTCAGGACAGAGAGCGAAAAATTCGAAGCTGCAGCCAAGGAAATTAAATCCCTTCATGATCAGGGCCGGCCTGTCCTGGTGGGTAGTTCCAGTGTGGATAATTCCGAACGGCTTTCAAAGATGTTGAAGCGCCAGGGAACTAAACACGAAGTCCTGAACGCAAAGCATCACGAGAGGGAGGCGGAAATCATAGCCCATGCCGGGGAGTCAGGCAGGATTACCATTGCCACCAACATGGCAGGCCGGGGGACGGACATAGTCCTGGGCGAGGGGGTGGCCGATATGGGCGGGCTGCATATCCTCAGTATCGAGCGCCACGAGTCAAGGCGGATAGATAATCAGCTCAGGGGACGGTCCGGCCGCCAGGGCGACCTTGGCTCTTCCAGGTTTTACCTGTCCCTGGAGGACGACCTGCTGCGCATCTTCGGATCAGACCGCATCTCCGGGATCATGGACAAGCTGGGCATGGATGCAGGAGAGCCTATTGAACACTCCATGCTGAGCAAGGCTATAGAAAACGCCCAGCGAAAAGTTGAGGCCCACAACTTTGAGATCAGAAAGCACCTTCTTGATTACGATGACGTAATGAACAAACAGAGAGAGGTGATTTACAGCCAGCGGAGGCAGATACTTGCCGGCGAGGATATGCGGGAGGAGCTCTATGGTTTTATTGATAATATAGCAGCAGATCTGGTGGATACCTATACGGATGAAAAAGCTCTTCCGGAGGAATGGGACTGGAAGGCCCTGGAGGAACGTCTTTTTGGCCAGTTTTCTGTTCGTCTGGACATTCCCAAGGAAGAAAGAGAGGATCTTGATCAGGCGGCACTGGAAGACAAAATAGCCGCGGTCGCAAGACAAGCCTATGAGAACCAGGCGACCCTGTTCGGCGATGAAGAGATGGCCCGGGTGGAGAGGTTCATAGTTCTCCAGACTCTGGATAACTTGTGGAAGGATCATCTCCTCAATATGGACCATTTAAGAGAGGGTATAGGGCTGAGGGGCTACGGACAGAAGGATCCGCTTCAGGAGTACAGGCGTGAGGGTTATGACATGTTTATGGCCATGATCCAGCGCTTCAGAGAAGAGTCTATAAGCCTCCTGCTCCGGATTCGTCCCATGCGGGAAAGAGAAACTGAAGAGCTGGAAGCAAGTCGCAGGAAGCAACAGCAGCGCATGAGCTATGGCCGTGGAGATGGCGATGACAAGCCAAAGACTGTTAAGCGCCAGGGGCAGAAAGTGGGTCGTAATGACCCATGTCCCTGTGGCAGCGGGAAAAAATATAAGAAATGTTGCGGAAGGAAATGAACTTATTGGTCCCTGGTTTTGTGGGTTCAGCCGTTTCAGCCAATATCAAGTATCCGGGACGCCCTGACCTGGGTCTGATAGCCTCTAATGAGCCCGCGGTGTTGGCAGCCGTATTTACCAGAAACGAGGTAAAGGCCGCCCCGGTCCTTGCAGGGCTTGATCGTCTCAGCAGGGGTGAGCCTTATGCCAGGGCTGTTGTGGTAAACAGCGGCAATGCAAATGCCTGCACAGGCAATGAGGGGGTGGCCCATGTCCACGAGATCTGCTCTCTCGTGGCCAAGGAAATGGGTATAACCCCTGAGGATGTGATGGTCTCTTCAACAGGTGTGATCGGCCAACCTCTCCCCATGGGACGGATAACAGAGGCCGTACCGGCACTTGTGAGGGGCCTTTCTGAAAATGGGCTGGAAGCTGTGGCAGACGCCATTCTCACTACGGATACGGTTCGGAAGACAGTCATCAGGCACATTGAGGTCGGGGGTGTAGAGGTGACTATTGCCGGCATGGCAAAGGGCGCTGGAATGATAGGGCCGAACATTGGTCCACCCCAGGCCACAATGCTCTCCTTTGTCCTGTCAGACGCAAGGGTGGACCCGGTCTGGTGGCAGGGTGCGCTTGAAAGGACCGTATCAGACACGTTTAACCGGATTACCATAGACGGGGATACCAGTACGAATGACACTGTTCTGGCCCTGGCTAACGGTCTTGCCGGAAATGTGGAGATTAACAAGATTCATTACGGAGAGACCCTTGAGGCTGTACTCAAAGATTTGCTGCAAGACCTGGCCCGGCAGATTGTCATGGACGGCGAAGGTGT
>JAUXDR010000064.1 GCA_030618205.1 Deltaproteobacteria bacterium
TCGGCCCTGGCGGCCGGTGCAGAATACGCCGGCATGACCCGGGTAATATATCCGGCTGTCGCACTCAAAGACATATTCGTGTCTAATCTGGTAGTTCTACTTCTGGGGATTTTGGTGAGCACCTACCCGGCGGTGAAAGCTGCACGGTTTACACCGGTGGAAGCTCTCGCACATACGTAGTACTGAAAATGCCTAAGATGAAAAATTGGATTTTATCAGATTTTATTTTTTTTCTGCCTCCTTATTCGAAGGCCCTTTTTGGAATTTAAAAATGAAAATCGTTGAATGCATTAATGTTAATAAAACATATCAACAGGGGCAAATCAAAGTCCATGCCCTTAGAGATATCAGTCTGGTCATCGAAAAAGGAGAATTTGCGGCCGTGGCCGGACCATCCGGTTCCGGCAAAACCACACTGTTGAATCTTGTGGGTGGATTGGACGCCTCGGACTCCGGCTATATTGTGCTTCAGCTAGTTAATATTCCGCACCTGATAACAAGAGGAGGAAACCACTGATGAAAGACTTGAAACAGATGTATAAGACAATACTTGGGGACCAGTTTCCTCTAGAACTCCGCATATCCTTCGGGGATCAAACACTGATCTATCGCAAACGGACCTGGAAGATAAAGAACGATAAGACCGGAGAGCTGGAAGAAAAAGGTATCCGTTATGGAGAAAACCCGGACCAGGAAGCAGCGCTTTACGAACTCGTAAACGGAAACCTTGTCCTGGGTGACTGCTCTTATATCGAGGCTGGAAACGGTCTGGTAAGCTCAATAAACGAAGCGGATATGATTCAGGCCGGCAAGCACCCCGGCAAGATCAATCTCACTGATGTAGATAATTCTCTTAATATACTGAAATTTCTTGCCAAAAGCCCTGCTGCCGTCATAGTGAAACACAATAATCCCTGTGGAGTAGCCTGCGGCAATACACTTGAAGATGCCCTTATAAAGGCATCCAGGGCGGATAGGTTGGCGGCGTTCGGCGGCTGTGTTTCCCTCAACAGGTCCATAGACAAACCGACAGCCGAGGCACTTAACAACCAGTATCTTGAGGTTGTGTGCGCACCTGATTATGAAGAGGGCGCAGTAGATATACTGTCTCAGAAGAAAAACCTGAGAATTATCCGGATCAAACGGATCGACCAACTGGAGACCTATTGGGACAGGCGTTTCATAGACTTTAAGAGCCTGATTGACGGAGGAATCATAGTCCAACAATCCCCTGTAAACAGAATCCGTACCAGGGAGGACTTGAAACCTGCTGAATGTGAATACCAGGGCAAGACATACAAGATCAATCGTCTGCCGGATGACAGGGAATACGAAGACATACTGTTCGGCTGGGCAGTTGAGCAAGGAGTTACTTCCAATTCCGTAATCTATGTCAAAAATGGAGTAACTACCGGCATAGGCACAGGCGAACAGGACAGAGTCGGTGTAGCGGAAATCGCTGTCCACAAGGCATATACAAAGTATGCAGACATTCTCTGCTATGACAGGTTTGGGATACCGTATAAGGACCTTGAGCTCCTGGTAAGTAAAGGAGAGCGTGACGTTGGCGAAAAGGATGAGATCGATCAACAGATAAAGGCAGACCGTGGCGGTCTTCCGGGTTCTGTTATGGTTTCTGACGCATTTTTCCCATTCAGGGACGGGGTGGATGTAGGTATTGGTCAGGGTATTTCGGCAATCGTACACCCGGGTGGCTCCCTGAGAGATTGGGAGTCTATCGAAGCGTGTAACGAGGCCGACCCCCCGGTAACCATGGCATTCACGGGTCAAAGGGCCTTTAAACACTAGGCTAGTAAGGAGCATGACACTTTGAAGACACCCTCTCTCAAGATTGTTGAAAAAATAGATCTTCCAAACAATCTCGTTCTGGAATTTCACGACTATTCCCGTCTTGTAGCCGGGGACAGGTGGCTTGTGGGACTACTTGCCAGGATTCCAATAGAAATCAGTGAAGAAGATTTTACTGACAGACCCCAGGAGCTTTATAAAGACTTTTTAAAAGAACAGGGACCTGTAATAAATTTCGAGCTGAAAAAAGAGAGGAACTTCGTAGACGAAAAGGAGAAGGACCAGGTCTTCAGCCAAATGTTGAATGAACTGAAAGAATCTCCCTTGTTCTACATGGGGCACAAATCCTTTGCAAAGGGATTCATAAGGCGGCAGATTCAAGCCTTTGAGGAAAGACAGAAGTGGCAGAAAGCAATCATCTGAGTCAACTGGACCGTCCTGAGATAATCGACTCCTTGTTTAAGAACATAAAGGATTCGTATGGCACGGCAAAAGAATCTCGCCCAGCCGGTGAGACAACGGCAGAGGCCCTGACTGCAAAATCCCCGGACGGCGTTGAGATCCATTGCAGGGTCTTTCGTGGAATACCGGAAGAGCCTCACATTCTGTTTTTTCCAGCAGAGTATGACAATGAAGCAGATATCATTGATCTGGCAACCGGGTTTGGGCAAATCGGCATTACCCTGATAACAATGGACTATCGCGGATGCTGGAAGAGTAGCGGAGAACCATCTATCAGCGCCTTGCCTCAGGATGCTGAGGCCTTCTATCAGGCTGTGAAAGACTGGTATGACACAGGACAAAGGACCGGCCCTGTGGTGTTCATGGGCCGTTCCCTTGGGTCTGCTGTTGCGCTGGACCTTGCCTGCCGCCACGACGATGACTCCCTGGCTCTTATAATGGAAAGCGCCTTTGACTCGACAGAAGGCTTTCTTGCAAGCAAGGGGATTCGAATAAACGAATTAGGGCTTTCCGGAGAAGATCCTTTTTCAAACCGCACTAAGATGAGTAACTGCAGCAAAGCAGTACTCTTTCTGCACAGCCACCGCGACGAAGTCATATCTCTAAACCAGATTGAGTGGCTGGTGGCTGAGAGTCGCTCAAAGGCAACCCAGCTCCAGATCGTCCCCAGCGAATGCAGGGAGGATATTGCGGAAAAGGCAGGAGATCTCTATTTTGCCGTTATAAAAGACTTTCTTAATAGACGTATGGGTCGAAGACCACGTAAAAGGCGGAGAAGGAAATAATCAGGCCCATACGCCCTCAATAATCTCCCCGCACTTGCTGCATTTTCCGTCAGACAGCAGATTTTCCACTATTCTGAAGCCGATTCTCTTGATGAGCTCTGCGCCGCAGGCCGGGCAATAGGAATTCTCTCCGCCCTCACCAGGCACATTGCCCTCATAGACAAATCGCAGGCCTTCCTCAAGGCCTATTTCCCTGGCAAGACGCAAGGTGGCAACCGGAGTAGGCGGCCTATCCAACATTTTGTGGGTGGGATAAAAGGCGGTGACATGCCACGGTATTGACGAATCGACCCCTTTAACAAACTTCGCTATGTCCCTCAACTCTTTTGGGGAATCATTCCATCCGGGAATAACCAGGGTTGTAACCTCCACCCATACTCCCAATTCGTGCATCAGACGAACATTATCAAGCACAGGCTGAAGCCTTGCTTTGCAGACATCGTGGTAAAATTTATCCGTAAAGGCCTTAACATCAATGTTTATTCCGTCCAGCACAGGAGCCAGATGCCGTGTCACCTCCGGTGTCATATAGCCATTGCTTACAAAGACGTTCCTCAGCCCCTTCTTTTTCGCCAGAACTGCGCAGTCATAAGCCAACTCATAAAAGATTGTGGGCTCAACATATGTATAGCTGATACTCTTTGCTCCGTGCAGAACCGCTGCATTTACAATATCCTCAGGGTCCCTATCTTCCCCGGGTATCTCTCCTTCATAGATGCGTGGATACTGAGAAATTTGCCAGTTCTGGCAGTGCAGGCACCTAAAGTTGCACCCCACCGTAGCAATTGAATATGAGATTGAACCCGGCAGAAAGTGGAAAAGGGGTTTCTTTTCAATGGGATCGGAGTTCTCCGAAATTACCTTTCCGTAAACAAGGCTATAGAGCTTGCCGTCCCTGTTCTCACGGACTCTGCAAATTCCCCTTTTTCCCGGCTTGATATGACAATAATTGTTACAGAGCTGGCATTGTACCTTTCCTTTGTCCTCAACTGTATAAAAAAGGGCCTCTTTCATATCAGGACTCCTCCGTTTTTAATTTACGACCAAACTGATAGCATTCCCCCTTCTTCTAATTTTCGTATTATATCATAAAACATGAATCCGTCCTACTTGATGAGGGAGGGAGAGCATTATGGCAAGGTACTTAGTTGTATCTCTTTACGCTTTAATCAGAAACGTCCGAAGAGATTAATGAACCCACTATTTACAAAAACTCTAAAGGCAATTAAAAACAGTTAAACTGTATTTTGGCAGTGAAATTCGAAATTCGAAATTCGAAATTGGGAAAAACACAAGAATGTAGATGCGTTACCTAATTTCAAATTTCCAGTTTCTAGTTTCAACATCAGCATTCAATTCGACAATACACGCTTTTTCGAAAAAAGTGTAAACTGGTGAATGAAAGATGCCTGTATTTATAATTAAATTCACATAATGGATCTATAAAAAATGCTAGAAGCTCTGCTCCATCCAAAAAACGTCGCGGTAATCGGGGCATCGAGGACGCCTGGAAAGGTGGGCTATGAGATAGTAGCCAACTTGATCAATGGCGGTTTTGCCGGTGATATAATACCTGTCAATCCGTCAGCAGACCAGATTCTCGGGCTCAAATGCTACAAAACCCTTAAGGACTATGAAGGAACTGTGGACCTGGGCGTTGTGACCGTTCCCAGGCAGAATGTCATGGCTGCTGTACAGTCCTCTATAGAGGCGGGGGTGAAGGCCCTTTCAGTGATTACCGCTGGGTATAGGGAGACAGGCGAAGAAGGTGCAAAGCTTGAACAAGAGTTGGCAGGTCTCTGCAGATCTCACAATGTGCGACTACTTGGGCCTAACTGTCTGGGCGTTATGAACAGGCATTACCACATGAATGCCTCGTTTGCCGGGGACATGCCTGAAGAAGGAGGCATATCAGTCTTTTCCCAATCAGGGGCACTTTGCACGGCCATTGTGGATTCGTCTGTCACAGGACATTTCGGGCTTGCAAAGCTCATAAGCCTCGGCAACAAGGCGGATCTGACTGAGGTAGATTTCCTGAAAGCCTTTGCCGAGGATGACAAAACAAAGGTCATTGCCGGATACCTTGAAGATATTGTTTCTGGTGACGATTTTGTGAAGGCGGCAGAGGAAGCCTCCTCAATCAAGCCTGTCGTAATCCTCAAGGCCGGAACCACCCCTGCAGGTCTGAAGGCCGCCTCTTCTCACACAGGAGGTCTTGCTGGAGCTGATATGGCCTATGGTGCGGCTTTTAGACGCTCGGGAGTAATCCGGGCAGATAATTTTCAAGCCCTTTTTGACTATGCATCGGCCCTGGCAATGCAGCCCCTTCCCAAGGGTGACCGTGTTCTGATTATTACAAACGCCGGTGGGCCGGGCACAATGGCCGCAGATACTGTAGAAAAATCCGGCATGACCGTCGCGGCCCTAGCCTATAGTACGGCAGCCGCCCTTAAAGGGAAACTTCCAAGGGCATCAAGTACAGGGAATCCCGTGGATGTGCTGGGCGACGCTGATCCGGAAAGATATGCCATTGCATTAAGCACCGCCCAGGACGATGATTCAGTAGACTCCATCATCGTAATCCTGACACCCCAGGCCATGACAAAGCCTGCTGAGACTGCAAGGGCCATTGCCGGTTGCGTAAGATCCGATAAGCCTGTTCTAGCGGCATTCATGGGGGGCAAGCATGTAATGCCGGGAAATGAAGAGCTTATTGCTGCCGGACTGCCGGTCTATAACTCACCTGAGCGGGCAGTCGACGCCCTCAAGGCCATGTACGAGTATTCCGTGTGGCGGCAACGTCCACTGCGGATAGTGACACGATTCAGAGTTCATCGCCGGCGCGTTGAACGGATTATTGCCCGGCATCTGAGGACCAAAAGGACCCATGTTGGGGATATTAAAGCCAAGCAGATCCTGAGTGCTTATGGCTTCAGGATACCGGAAGGCCACCTGACAAGCACTCCTGACGAGGCAGTAGAAGCTGCGGAGCAAATAGGCTACCCGGTAGCTATAAAAATCGTCTCACCAAATATTATCCATAAAACAGACCTCGGTGGCGTGAAATTACACCTGTCTACGGCTGATGACGTGCGAGACGCATTTGACCTGATGATGCTCAGGATAAGACAGGTTGCACCTGAAGCCCATATCGAAGGCATTTACGTGGAAAAAATGCTGGCACGGGGCATGGAAGTCATCATAGGCATGAGCCGTGACCCGCAATTTGGTCCGATGCTCATGTTCGGACTTGGGGGCATATTTGTCGAGGTAATGAAAGACGTCACCTTTCATCTGGCCCCTATCACCACAGAAGAGGCGTTTCAGATGCTTAAGAGTACCAGGTCCTATGAGATGCTTAAAGGGACCCGCGGAGAAAAAGGAGTGGATTTTGCCGCAATAGCTAACGGACTTCAACGCATCAGCCAGTTGGTTACG
>JAUXDR010000138.1 GCA_030618205.1 Deltaproteobacteria bacterium
AGAGATCGAATATTTTAACTGGTTGATATCAAAGCACTTTTGCAACTAGTGGTGGCAAACCTTGGTTAACGGCGTGCTTTTTTCAAATGCAATCTCAAGGCCTTGTCCACCACTTCCAAAGGATCGTGTCCCAGGACTCGAATAATCGGCTCTTTTCCCATATCTCCTGTATCATGTATGATATCCGGCACCATACCCGCCCCTTCAATGGCCCTTCTTACCCCCCATACCAGGGTAGAGCCTTCCTTTTCTTTAACGTCCTCGGGTTCATCCTTTCTGGAGAACTCAGCCATTGAGTAACCGAGGTCCTGTGCCCGCTTAAGATACCCGAGATCATAGCGGATATTCATGGCAGACCTGTATCCACGATCATGGCCCATCGCGGTCAATATTATCCTGGCCACATGGCTTGAGACCCCGTATGCAGGACCCCTTATCCTTGCCACACCTTCTCCCAGGGCCACAATTCTTCCGGGAAAAGCAGCTACATCCTGCACAGAGCTTGCCCACGGAAGGGCATAGCCAAGATTCATTTGAACCTCTGGGACCAAAGAGCGACACGGGAGTGACGAAAGACGCTTCCACGCCTTCTCAAGGGCTTCAATTACGGGGTAACGAGCAATATCATCTTCGATTACACTCAAAGGATTCGTTGGCCCTATTCCCTTGCCGACAGGCACTGCTCCCCTGATTGCCCGGGTCACAAACTCTTTGGCCTTCTGGGCGGCATTTTCTATTCCCAGTCCACGAGCCAAAAACACCAACAGTGCGGCGGAAAAGGTGCAGCCGGTTCCATGAGTGTGTCGTGTGGGAATGCGGGTCCCTGTTATCTCTAAAACCCCTTCTTCATGGGCAAGAACATCCACAGTATCCTGGTTGCGGAGATGGCCTCCTTTCAGAATGACAGAAGGGCAATCTGCGAGCTTGAGGAGATCAACGGCAGCAAGCCGCATATCTTCCAGTGTCTGAATGCGCCGGCCGAGAAGGACTTCAGCCTCTGGGATGTTGGGTGTAAACACGTCCGCAAAAGGAAGAAGCCTGGTCCTTAGGACATCCACGGCATCTTGTTCCAGGAGTCGATGCCCGTTTTTGGAAACCATGACAGGGTCTACCACCAGAATGGCGTCCTTGCCGGCGTGCCGATCCAGACAATCCGCAACGATCTCCACAATAGCTGCGTTGGCCAGCATACCGGTCTTGATGGCTGTTGGGCGGATATCTTCAAGTACGGCGTCGAGCTGCTTCCCCACAAAATCCGGAGCTACGGGCTCAACCGCCCGAACCCCGAGGGTATTCTGAGCAGTAATTGCGGTAACAACGCTTGAGCCGTAGACCCCGAGAACCGTGAAGACTTTCAGGTCTTGTTGGAGACCGGCGCCACCACCTGAGTCGGAACCGGCA
The DNA here is from genome assembly GCA_030618205.1 of Deltaproteobacteria bacterium. The sequence continues at coordinate 1,402 of JAUXDR010000138.1, forward strand.
ATGGTAAGCACTGGACCCGGATTCATTTCCTCAGGACCAAGGCAAGGCCGGCACAATCCGGGCTCAGAAAACAGGGAATAGCAGGCTCGAAATCACTCTGAGATACGTCCGAGCACCTTAAGGATCTCTTTTTCATCGCCCCTTGCCTCCCGGCCTTTTCTCATCGCCCTTTGATAGGTCTTGATTGCGCAATATTCCCCGCACATCGTGCAGGTGGATCCATGGTATTCCCCGCCTTCTTCACGATAGAGACGGGCCTTTTCAGGGTCTATGGAAAGCTCTATCTGGGTCTTCCAGTCAAGGCGGTGCCTGGCCTCGGCCATCATTCGATCTTTTTCTATGGCACCGGGGACTTCCTTAACTATGTCAGCCGCATGGGCCGCAATGCGACAAGCAATTACCCCCTCTTTCACATCTTCCAGTGACGGCAGCTTCAGGTGTTCGGCAGGTGTCACGTAACAGAGAAAGTCAGCCCCGGCTGCAGCAGCGATGGCCCCACCTATGGCACTGGTAATATGATCGTACCCAGGGGCAATATCTGTTGCCAGGGGACCAAGCACATAAAATGGGGCCCCGTGACAGAGCCTCTTTTCCAAAAGAACGTTGGCCGGTATCTGGTCCATTGACATATGACCAGGCCCTTCAATTATTACCTGTACACCCGCGTCCCATGCCCTCAGCGTAAGCTCACCCAGGACTATCAGCTCATGTACCTGTGCGCCGTCTGTTGCGTCCATCAGGCACCCGGGCCTGAGGCCGTCACCAAGGCTCAAAGTGAGTTCGTGCTCCCGAGCTATTGCCAGGATATCATCAAAACGCTCAAAGAGGGGATTTTCCTTCTGGTTGTACATCATCCACTCCAGGATGAAGGAACCTCCTCTGCTAACCACCCCCATTACGCGTTCCCTAAACCGGAGATGCTCCGCAGCCTTGAGAGTCAACCCGCAGTGAATTGTCACGAAGTCAACTCCCTCCTGACCATGTTCCTCAATTACCCTCAGCAGGTCGTCTACATCCATTTCGCAAACTGAGCACTTGCGCCGCTCCACTGTCTCAACAGCGGCCTGATAAATAGGAACTGTGCCAAGAGGTACGGGACAGGCATCTCTGATAGCCTGGCGGATCTCCTTTATCGGACCTCCAGTGGAAAGATCCATTATCGTGTGAGCCCCTGCCTCCAGGGCCACCTTGAGCTTTTCCAGTTCAGCTTTCAGCTCAGGATGATCCTTTGAAGTGCCTATATTTGCATTAACCTTGGTGGAGATCCCTTTACCCACTGCCATGGGACGGCTAAGCTCCACATGCCTGTTGTGCGGTATTACCACTTCCCCTGCCCCCACGGCTTGAACCAGAATCTGCGGATCCAGACCCTCGTCCAGGGCACAACGCTCAATAAGTTGGGATATTATACCTTGTTTTGCTTGATCTTTTATAGTCATAAGAGAACTCTAATGATGACACAAAGGGTTTTCAAGATGATTTTCATGGGTTATTAAGTTAGCCCTGAAGACTAATAATGACTTTATCCTCTTAGACCAGGATTGTCACTAACAGATCAATCAAACAACACGACCTTCCCTCACACAATGTAGGGACTATCAGGATGTCTATGAAACTCAGATCGCTCCAGGGAGTAATTTACCTGTCACTCCTTGCCTGTATTGTCATAATTGCCCAAGCACTACTAATAATATTCAGGGGAGAGGCCTTCTGTGTTAATGAAGGATGTAGAATAGTAGAAGCCTTGACACTTATTCCACCTTTTTGTTTCAATCTGTTAGGTGCTGCATATTTCTTTGCCATATTCTGTGTTGCCATAACAACAAAATACAGATCAGGGACAGAGCCCCTGCTCCGCATCATACTTATTTCCGGTCTTGCAGCCGAGGGGATATTGCTGGGATACCAGATTTTTGTTGCCAATGTATTCTGTTCTTACTGCCTGCTTATCTTTCTTCTGGTGGTAATCCTGAACAGCTTGATGGGCTTGCGACAATTAACATTGGGATTAGTAACAATTGTGGCGCAGTTGGTCATGTTTTCTCTGTTAAATTTTGATACTGCAAAAGACCCCCTACACGGACTCACCTTGGACAATGGGACATGTGCTGTAAGGAGATGCTCAGACCCGGTTAAACAACTTTATCTAATCTTTTCAGAAGACTGCCCCCACTGCTACAAGGTCATAGAGGCACTGGAAGGATGTACACGGTGCGAATTTCACTTTAATCCAATCAAAAAAATAGGTTCTGACCTGCTTCCGGGATTAAGCCCTAATGAAAGTTTTTTACCTGAAATAAACACTGCTGCCCTGAAAATATTGGGCATTGGCACTGTTCCGGTACTGATAGCCAAGGATCATGATGGATTGACCTTCATCCAGGGTGAGCGGAATATCATAAAATACATTCAGAATACCTGTTTCCGGGAAATGCCCTCGCTGGATGGAAATCTGGGAAATCCTTTCGAAACAGAAGGTGGTGCATGTTCCATAAATGAAAATTATTAACTCTATATCCGGCATGAGAAAACAGGTTCTCAAGTGGAAGCAGGAAGGT
>JAUXDR010000038.1 GCA_030618205.1 Deltaproteobacteria bacterium
CAAGGAGAAACTATGGCTTACGTTACAATGAAACAGTTGCTTGAAGCAGGTGTCCACTTCGGGCATCAGACCAGACGATGGAATCCCAAGATGAAGCCTTACATCTTCGGCGCCAGAAACGGAATCTATATTATAGATCTCCAGAAGACCGTAAAGCTTTTCAGGGTTGCCTATGAGTTTGTGGTAGAGACGGTTGCCCAGGGAGGGATGTTACTTTTCGTTGGCACCAAGAAACAGGCCCAGGATTCCATAGTTGAGGAAGCCAATCGATGCGAAATGCCCTTTGTAAACAGCCGTTGGTTGGGTGGGATGCTCACAAATTTCCAGACCATCCAGAAGGGTATTGATCGTCTGAAACGCCTTGAAGCCATGTTTGAAGACGGCACTATCGAGCGTTTTCCCAAGAAAGAGATCCTTCGTATGGACAGGTTGCGCCAGAAGCTGGATCGCAACCTTGGTGGAATAAAGGATATGGGTTCGCTGCCCTCTGCTGTTTTCGTTGTGGATTCAAGGATGGAGCAGATCGCAGTAAAGGAAGCCAACAAGCTCGGAATTCCGGTGGTTGCAATAGTCGATACCAACTGTGATCCTGACGGTATAGATTACATTATTCCGGGAAACGATGATGCCATTCGGGCCATACGCCTTATTTCATCTTTAATGGCAAATGCCTCCATTGAGGGCAGGGAAAGGTTTGCCGAGGCCCAGCAGGCAGCTACCGACAAAGAAATTGAAGAGGAAATGGCGGGCGATGATACGACAGGTGATGATACCACAGGTGAGGAGAAAGTAGCCGTTGCTGAAGTTGCTGTCAGTGAGGTCGCAGCCGGTGAAGCTGCTGTTGTCAGTGAAGTCGCTGCCCCTGAAGTCGCTGCCTCTGAAGTCGCTGCCTCTGAAGTCGCTACAGGCGAGGATGCTGTTTCTGAAGTCGCCGCCTCTGAAGTCGCCGCCTCCGAAGTCGCTGCAGGCGAGGAAAGTGGTTCTGAAGTCGCTGCAGGCGAGGAAGGTAGTTCTGAGGCAAGTGCCTCATAATAGCTTATAGCTAATAGCTGATGGGTGATAGCTCATTGGTTAAACAGGTATTCAGCAACCACGAACTATGAGCTAACTTTCATGTGCAGGGGTGTTATACCCTACACGGCCACAAATCACTTTTTTCACGCCCTGCCCCGGCCCCAAAGACCAGGTTTTCAAAATCAGAATTAAATTGGAGGATTAATATAATGACACAGGTTACTGCTGCAATGGTCAAAGAACTCAGGGAACGGACCAAGGCAGGTATGATGGATTGCAAGAAGGCCCTTCAGGAGTGCGATGGAGATATGGGGAAAAGCGTTGACTGGCTGCGTCAGAAGGGGCTTTCTGTTGCCGCCAAGAGGGCAGGGCGGTCAACTTCTGAAGGCGCTGTCCAGTGTTATATTCATGCCGGTAACAAGCTTGGTGTTATGGTTGAGGTCAATTGTGAGACGGATTTTGTGGCAAAGACAGATCAGTTTGTCCAGTTTGCCAGAGACGTGGCCATGCATATTGCAGCCATTAATCCTGTTTGCATAAAACGAGAGGATACTCCTCCGGAGCTTATAGAGAAGGAGAAGGACATCTTGCGTAAACAGGCTGAGGAGTCCGGCAAGCCGGATAACATAATTGAAAAGATCATTAATGGTCGCATTGAAAAATTCTATAAGGAAGTGTGCCTGATCGAGCAGCCTTTCGTGAAGAACCCGGACATAACTATCCAGGATCTTTTAAATGAGCTGATTGCCAAGATGGGTGAGAATATCAGTGTCAGGCGCTTTGTGCGGTTCCAGGTCGGGGTGGAAGCGGAATAATGGCTGAAACCACACAAGGATCACCGGGCTATAGTCGCATTTTGCTGAAGCTCAGCGGTGAGGCCTTGCTGGGGGATGTGCCTTATGGGATATCTCCCGCAGTCATGGATGTCCTTGCCCGTGAAATTGCTCAGGTCCATGGACTGGGTGTGGAGATTGGATTGGTTGTGGGAGGAGGAAATATCTTCAGGGGGATTGCCGGTTCTGCCCAGGGGATGGACAGGACAGCCGCCGATCAGATGGGCATGCTTGCCACGGTCATGAATTCCCTGGCCCTTCAGGATGCCTTAAACAGGCAAGGGGTCCAGGTGAGGGTGCTCTCAGCCATAGAGATAGGGCGAATTGCAGAGCCATTCATCAGGGGAAGAGCCCTTAATCATTTGATGAAGGGTAGGGTAGTCATATTTGCCGCAGGTACGGGAAATCCCTTCTTCACTACTGATACCGCAGCGGCCCTCAGGGCCCTTGAGATAAATGCAGAAGTCCTTTTCAAGGCCACAAGGGTGGACGGCGTCTACGACAAGGACCCAAAGGCCGCCCCTGATGCGAAGAGGTATGATCGCCTGACCTATCAGGATATTCTTGAAAAGGGTCTTAAGGTCATGGATGCTGCTGCCATATCTCTGGCCAAGGACGCAGGTCTTCCGGTAGTTGTGTTTAATATGCAGATTCCAGGCAATATAGAACGGGCCGTGAAAGGTGAAAAGGTTGGTACAATAGTTGGAGGCTGAAAAGAGCAGGTAGAAGGTGGAAGGCTGAAGGCTGAAGACGCTGTAAAGGGTGAAAAGGTTGGTACACTAGTTGGAGGGGTGACTGAAAATGAAAAAAACAGTGATTAAAGAGGCGAGCGGTAAGATGGACAAGGCTATTGGTGCCTTTGAACGGGACCTTTCTCGTGTACGAACCGGAAGGGCTTCTGCTGCCTTACTGGAAGGGATTAATGTCGATTACTATGGAACTTTTATGCCCCTTAATCAGGTGGCTTCTGTTGCCATACCGGAGAGCCGCCTTTTGTCCATACAGCCCTGGGATATCAAGATCCTGGCAGATATTGAAAAGGCCATTCTTAAGTCCGACCTTGGTCTTACTCCCAGCAATGACGGCAAGATCATCAGGGTGAATGTGCCACCCTTGACAGAGGAACGCAGAAAGGAATTGTTCAAACTGGTAAAAAAGATGGCTGAAGACTGCAGGGTGGCAATACGGAATGTGCGAAGGGAGGCCATTGAACGTCTGAAGGGCTGGAAAAAAGCCAAGGAGATCTCAGAAGATGATCTCTTCAAGCTCCAGGATGAGGTCCAGAAGGTAACTGACGATCATATCAAGAAGGTAGAAGGGATTATTGCCGATAAGGAGAAAGAGATACTGGAGTTTTGATAAAAAGTATGGCCAAGCCTTCAGACCTCATTCGGCTGCCAAGACACGTTGCCATCATTATGGACGGTAACGGCAGGTGGGCCAGGCGTCGAGCATTCCCCAGGATCATGGGCCACAGGCAGGGGGTAAAGGCCGTACGTTCTACAGTCCGTCTATGTAGAGAGTTAAAGATACCGGTTTTGACCTTGTATGCATTTTCACAGGAAAACTGGGGTCGTCCCAGGGCAGAGGTGAGTGCCTTAATGGACCTCCTGTATGATTATCTGAAGAGCGAGCTTGATGAGATGCTCGGGAATCAGATTTCGCTTCGGGCCATTGGACAAATCGAACGCCTTCCTGAACGGGTCAGGACCTGTCTTCTGGACACCATTGAGAGGACTTCTTCCAATACTGCTATGATTCTTAACCTCGCCTTGAGCTATGGAGGCAGGGCAGAGATAGTAGGGGCAGTCAGACGTCTTGCGCACAAATGTCTTTCAGGAACCCTGAACCCTGAAGATATAGACGAAGCCATGTTCGCTTCAAACCTTGATACAGCCGGGCTTCCTGATCCTGATCTTCTTATTCGCACAAGCGGAGAAAACAGGCTCAGCAACTTTCTCCTTTTTCAGACAGCATACTCAGAGTTCTATATCACTCCTGCTCTCTGGCCGGATTTTGACAAAGAGGAGCTTTTGAAGGCCCTTTTCGAGTATCAGAAAAGAGAACGTCGTTTTGGGTTGACTAACGAACAGCATTCCGAATCATGCATCGCCAAAGGCTTTTAACTGCGGCGGCCCTGGGCCCTTTAATCTTCATAGTGCTCTGGTGGGGCGGGAGAAAGCCTTTCGACCTGTTGCTCTTAGGAGCAACAGCTTTTTGTTTGTACGAGTATTTTACAATTTGTTTTCCAGGGCGTGGGGTAATACAGTGCTTTGGGGTTACGCTCGGACTGTTTCCCTTGTTTTCCGTCTTGTTGTGGGGCAATCCCGAATTTATAGTTCCTGCTGTTTACATGGCCTTGCTTGGAAGTGCCATACTGTTTCTTGTTTCATACAGCAGGTGGTCCAATGTTACATGGAACTGGGCAACATTTTTCATGGGGATAGCTTATGTAGGTGTATGCGCGGCCCATTTAGGGCTCTTGCGTTACCTGCCCATGGGGAAGGAGTGGGTCCTATTTCTTCTGGTAACGGTCTTTTGTGGTGATGCCGGGGCCTATTATGTAGGCAAAGGTATTGGAAGACACAAGTTATGCCCCAATGTGAGCAAGGGAAAGACAGTTGAGGGAGCTGCAGGAGGGCTGGTTTTAAATGCCATAGCGGCCTTTTTTCTGTGGTTTGTGCTCTTAGAGGAAATTGACCCAAGGGTTTTGGTGCCCCTGGCGCTGGTCATCGGAGTAGTCGGTCAGGTGGGGGACCTGGTCGAATCAATGGTCAAACGTTCTGCTGGTGTCAAAGATTCAGGTAGCATACTCCCCGGGCATGGAGGTATCTTAGACAGGGTAGATGCGGTGCTGTTGGCATCTCCTTTCCTGTATTGGATCCTGTCCTTGTGCAGGATAGAAGGGGTTTTGATCAGATGAAAGAAACCAGGCGCATATCTTTGTTGGGATCTACCGGATCCATCGGGACAAAAGTCCTTGATGTTGTAAGACGCTCCAAAGGGCGGTTTTCAGTGAATGGCCTTGCTGCCGGAGAAAACGTCGAACTTCTTGCAGAGCAGATAAGGCAATTCAGGCCTGAGATCGTATCAGTAATGACTGCCGAGCTTGCTGATCAAGTCAGATCTATGACCGGACTTGCCGACACCAGGGTCCTTTACGGCAAGGAAGGATATATAGAAGTTGCAACTGTTGATGATGCAGACCTTGTTGTATCAGCCATGGTAGGTGCAGCAGGGCTGATACCAACCCTTGCCGCTCTTGAGGCAGGGAAAGATGTTGCCCTTGCCAACAAGGAATCCCTTGTGACTGCCGGCCCCCTGGTAACGTCTGTTGCAAGTGAAAAGGGGGCTGCCTTAATACCTATAGACAGCGAGCATTCTGCAATCTTCCAGTGTCTTAGAGGACATCGCAAGGAAGACGTCAGGCGCATAGTGCTCACTGCGTCCGGTGGTCCATTCAAGGACCGGAATAAGGACGAGCTTGTCAAGGTGACACCGGAGGAGGCTGTAAGACACCCCAAATGGTCCATGGGGGCAAAAATATCGGTTGATTCAGCTACCTTGATGAACAAGGGGCTTGAGGTGATAGAGGCCCGCTGGCTTTTTGATATTTCTGTGGATCGTATAGACGTGGTGGTTCATCCTCAAAGCATTGTACACTCCATGGTGGAATTCATGGATGGCTCTGTATTGGCGCAGATGGGAATTCCGGACATGAGGGTGCCGATAGCCTATGCCCTGGCGTGGCCCGGGCGTCTGGAGCTGGATCTTCCAAGTCTTGACCTGATTGAGTCAGGTTCTCTTAGCTTTGAGATGCCACATTTGGAGAAATTTCCATGCCTTGGATTGGCTTACGATGCGGCAAGGAAGGGAGGGACTGCTACCACGGCCCTCAATGCGGCAAACGAAGTGGCCGTAGAGGCATTTCTTCAGGGACGCATGAGTTTTACGGCAATACAGGAAGTAGTTCGAGAAGTGATCGAAGCCTTTCCTGTTGAGGAAATCAGAGATCTTGATGACGTGCTAAAGGCAGATGCCCTGGCACGACTGAGAGCCGAAGGGATTATACTGGAGAAATCGAAATGACCACTGTCTGGTCTTTTTTACTGGTACTTACCGGCATAATACTGGTCCATGAGTTTGGACACTTCATTGTAGCCAGGGGATTCGGCATCAGGGTCTTGAAGTTTTCCGTGGGTATAGGGCCCAGGGTCTATGGTGTGGTGCGCGGAGCAACGGATTATTGCATTTCAGCGTTTCCTCTTGGTGGATTTGTAAAGATGCTGGGTGAGCAACCAGACGAGGAAGTACCTCTGGAGGAAAGGCAATGGTCTTTTTCACACAAACCGGCCTGGCAGAGGGCCTTCGTGGTAGTTGCAGGACCTGTTTTTAATTTTGTTTTCGCCTGGCTTATCTTTTTCGTGATATTTCTGGTTTATGGGAAACCTATTATTTTAACAGGTATAGGCGAAGTCCAAACCGGTTCTCCTGCCGAGAAGGCAGGAGTAATGGCTGGAGATCGAATAGTTGCTATAGACGGGCGTGAAGTACATAGATGGGAAGAGGTGTCTGGGGCGATCAAGGCCAATGACGGGAGTACTATTGTCCTGACATTACAACGGGGCCGGACTACTGTATCGATAGATATCATTCCAAAGATTTATGAGCTTAAAAACATATTCGGTGAAGAAGTTAAGGTGCCTATGATCGGGGTTTCAGCATCAGGTGATTTTGAGATTGAGAAATTAGGTCCATTAACTGCCACTGGGCAGGCATTTTCCCGTACCTGGGAGTTCATAGTTCTCACGGGACAGGTTATTGTGAAATTATTTCAGCGTGTAATTCCTCTTTCCACCCTGGGCGGACCCATAATGATTGCCCAGATGGCCGGGCAACAGGCCGAACTGGGCATACTCAATCTTTTCTACTTTATGGCCCTTCTCAGCATAAACATAGGGTTTCTGAATTTACTCCCCATACCTGTCCTGGACGGCGGTCATCTGGCCTTTCTGGCAGTAGAGGGCATTACGAGGCGTCCCCTTACCATGCGGCAAAAAGCAATAGCCCAGCAGATCGGGATTTTTATTCTTCTGGCCCTGATGGTGGTGATTTTTTACAATGACATCGCTCGACTTTTGGGATTCATTCCTTCGGGGTGATTGAAAAATTGAGTGATTTGGTGATTGAGTGATTGAGGAATTGAAGGTTTTTGTACAAAGTTTTCACCTAATAGCTAACAGCTAACGGCTAATGGCTGGCATCCGTCTATGTTGAAAAAGTGTAAAATACAGAATGAAGGATGCCGACCTGTGCTCACCTTGTCTATCGAGACATCTGACTACGTGGGAGGGGTGGCGTTGATACGCGACGGCCGACCTGTGGCCGAAGTGGGTCTTGCCAGCAAGGAGACCCATTCCCGAAGATTGATGGTCATTATTAAATGGTTGATGCAGAGGCTGGGATCTGACTGGTCTGACCTCGGTCTTCTTGCTGTAAGTCTGGGCCCGGGTAGCTTTACCGGACTTCGAATAGGTCTTTCCACTGCAAAGGGTCTGGCTTTTGCCTTAGGACTACCACTGATTGGTGTTCCGACCCTTGATGCCCTGGCGAGTCATGTTATCGCATGCAAGGGGGATCTTGTGTGCCCGGTACTGGACGCCAGGAAGTCTCAGGTTTACACAGCCCTCTACCAGATTAGAAGCTCCGGCGAGTTAGAGAAGATAAGTCCATATCAGGCCATTTTCCCGGAAGAGTTGGCGGCCTTCGTGCCTTATGGACAAAGGGTGTTATTGCTCGGAGGCGGCCTTTTGT
>JAUXDR010000023.1 GCA_030618205.1 Deltaproteobacteria bacterium
GGTCTCTGATTGGGATCAGGACTTGCTGTCCTATCCGGTCCCAAAATCCCTTGCATTCAGATAGGGCCCGAAAGGCTCTCTGTCTCTGACGCTCTGAAAGTTTAGCAGGCGGAAGGCCGTCAACATGGTCGGAAATGGGGCAGAATGTCCATTCTGAAAAGGGAAAAATTTCACCAAGCCATTTAATGACCTGACTACCCAGCCGTTCCAGGTCCGCTGGAACCAGATGAAATATAGGATCAGTCATTAATAGTATTACTCACGGGACTTCTCTGAAATTCTACAACTCATTGAATTTACAGGGGTTGTTGAGGCTTGGATTTTTGCCAGTATACCAATGATCTATTCTCCTAGGGCGAAGCCCCTAAGTTCTTACTCAGCCTTGAATGGGCAAAAGCCACTGCCTGGGTGATAATCCTGTAGTCTTCTTCCTGAACCGTCCTGATGTCCATAAGCACCCGGTCTTCTTCAATCCTTACGATCACAGGTGGTTCGTTTTTACGGAGTTCAGACTCGATGCGCACAGCAGAAAATGCCTTGTTTCCCGGACTGAGAGCTACTGCCACGGACTTGAGCTGCTGCAGCGGCAAAGCACCACCTCCAACACGGGAAATAGTCTCTACGGTGTTTATCGATATACCGGTGAGTTTCAAGGCCCTTAGTCGTCTTTGAAGTCGTCGGGCCCGGGATTTGAGCTTATCCCGGGAAAGACACAGCATGTTGAGTGTAGGAATGACCTTAACTGCCTGCTCCGGATCTTGATAGAGTCTCAGTACCCCTTCCAAGGCCACAAGGGTGAGTTTGTCTATCCGGACCGCTCTGTTCATGGGGTTTTCCTTTATCCGGTCAACAAATTTCTTTTTCCCGATAATTATTCCTGCCTGTGATCCGCCCAGGAGTTTATCACCACTGAAGCTAACCAGGTCTGCCCCGGCAGCCAGCGATTCCTGGACCATAGGCTCATGAATTATTCCATATCTTGAGAAATCTATAAAATTGCCGCTGCCCAGGTCTTCAAATACAGGGACGCCGTGTCTCGCACCGAGTTCGGCCAGCTCTGAGACGGATGCGGCCATTGTAAAGCCCACCATCTGGAAGTTGCTCTGATGTACTTTGAGAAGAAGTGCGGTCTGTTCCCCTATGGCAGACTCATAGTCCCTCAAGTGGGTACGGTTTGTGGTCCCGACTTCCCTCAGGATGGCCCCGCTTTTCGCCATTACATCAGGGATGCGGAAGGAACCGCCTATCTCTACGAGTTCACCCCTGGATACGATCACCTCTTTACCCTTAGCCAGGGTTTCCAGTGTGATAAGGACTGCGGCGGCATTATTGTTTACTACAAGGGCCGACTCCGCCCCGGTCAGATCACAGAGTAACTCTTCTACGTGACTGTATCTGCTTCCCCTAACCCCCTTTTCCAGGTTATACTCCAAATTTGAATATCGACCTGCTATATCCAGCATGGATTTAAAAATCTCTTTGGGAAGCAGAGAGCGTCCGAGATTTGTATGTATCACCACGCCCGTGGCGTTGACTACAGGCCTCAAGGAGGGCATGAGCAGTGATGCCAGGCGCATTTCGATTTGTTTTTTTATGATTTCATATTTTACTGATTCTGTGTCAGGTTCTTGTGAGGACAGAATATATAATCGCAGGCTGTCAAGGACATCTCTGCAGGCAGTTACCTTGACCCGCCGGGGGGCTTCATTGGATAATGTCTGTATCAGTTCGTCAACCTTTGGAAGCTTTTTTAAGAGTTCTTTCTGAGATTGAGAATAATCCATGTTGCGTCTCTCTTTAATCTGGGTGGACAAAACCCGAAATACCTGGCTCAGGACCGGTATCGAGCATTATATAGAAAAGATCGAGCACTACGTGCGTGTACAGGTCCTCCAGGTTCGGGGCGTACGCTTTGCCCGAAACATGAAATCTGACGAGGTCATGAAGCGCGAAGCCAAATCCATTGTAAAGGCCCTGCCAAAGGGGACTTTTACAATTGCCTTGGACGTAAAGGGCAAAATGTTGGATTCCCCCGGACTTGCCAGGATGCTCACAGACCTGGAGGCAAGAGGGGTTAGAGACCTAGCCATGGTGATAGGTGGGGCCTCGGGGCTTGCACCGGAAATAATCAAGAGAGCAGACAAGAGGTTATCCCTTTCACCAATGACCTTTACACACGACATGGCAAGACTCATCCTGGTAGAGCAGATCTATAGGGCCTGCACTATCAAGGCCGGCGAGCCCTATCATCATTGAAAGATGAACGTCGAACATTTTTTTCTTGAACCCTGAACCTCTGAACCCGTGTCTAGAATTCATTCATGCCTCCACTACAGAGGTTACCTCGGGGATTTCACTCTGAAGAAATCTCTCAATTCCTGACTTAAGTGTTATCTGGCTCATGGGGCAGCCTTTGCAGGCGCCGGTTAGGGTGACCTTGACTATCCCGCTATTTTCATCTACTTCTACCAATTCCACATCCCCGCCGTCCTGTTGCAGCATAGGACGTACCTTGTCCAGTGATTCTTGTACTCTGTCTTTCATCATTTTAAAAATTTTCCTTTTATTTTTCAACCAATGCCAGAATATCTCCACGCGTAAACAGCGATGAAAGTTCGTAACCGGCATTGCTCAAGGCCTTTTCTCCACCTTCCTCCCGATCAACAACAGTAAGTACCTGGGCCACTTTGTAACCTTCCTCCTCTGTCCTCTCAATTGCCTTGATAAGGGTTCCACCAGTGGTAACCACGTCTTCGACCAGTGCCACTTTGCTCCCAAGGGGAATGTTGGATTTTCCTTCTATCCAGGACCCGGTACCATGTCCTTTTGCTTCTTTTCGGATAATAAAGGCGGGTATGGGTCTTCCTTCAATAAAACTTACTACAGAGACTGCTGTAACCAGAGGATCAGCCCCCAGGGTCATTCCGCCGACCCCTGAAATACTTATGCCGGGCTGCAAAATGCGATTGTACAACAGTTTGCCGCAGAGATAGGCCCCCTCTGCAGAAAGCGTGGTCTGCTTGCAGTCTATGTAGAAGTCGCTCTCTTTCCCGGAGGTCAACCTGAAGGTCCCCTCTCTGTATGAGAGCTCAAATATCATCTGTCTGAGTCTTTCCCAGTCTTTTTGAATCATTGATCAGCCCCAAAGACCCGCTCAAATATGGTTTTCACATGTTTAAGATGGTAATTCATGTCGAATATGGCCTCGATTTCTTCCGGAGCCAGATATTTGGCCAGGTCTTGATCTGCCAGGAGTCTTTCCTTGAAAGTGCCGTTTCCTTCCCATACCTCCATGGCCTGTTTCTGGACAATTCTATAGGATTCTTCCCTGCTGACACCTTTCTGTGTAAGTATGAGCAATACCTGTTGTGAAAAGATAAGTCCCTTGAGCATATTCAGATTATGCTCCATTCGATCAGGATATACTATCAAGTGATCCAGTATTCTAGTAAGACGGCTCAGTATGAAATCTGTCCCGATAAAGGCATCAGGGCCGGTAACACGTTCAACTGATGAGTGGCTTATGTCCCGCTCGTGCCACAGTGTCACGTTCTCAAGGGCCGGAATCGCATAGGAGCGTATCAGCCGTGCAAGGCCACACAGATTTTCCGACAAGATCGGGTTTCTCTTATGCGGCATGGCCGAAGAGCCCTTTTGCCCCAGCCTGAAGTACTCCTCTGCCTCCAGCACTTCTGTTCGCTGAAGATGGCGTACCTCGGTTGCTATCTTTTCAATAGAGCTTGCCAGCACTGCCAGGGCACAGAATACCTCTGCGTATCTGTCTCGCTGTATGATCTGGTTGGAAGCAGGAGCAGGCTTAAGACCTAGGTGTTCGCACACATAGGATTCCACCCTGGGATCAGCGTGGGCAAACGTCCCGACAGCCCCTGATATCTTACCATAGGAGATTGTCTCCTTTGCATTCTCAAGACGCCTTCGGTTCCTCCGCATCTCATCGTACCAGATAGCAAGCTTCAGACCAAAGGTGATAGGCTCGGCGTGGATACCATGAGACCTTCCTACCATCACGGTGTCTCTGTGTTCAAAGGCACGTTTTTTTATGACATCCATCAGGCCATCCACGTCATCAATGATGATTTCCATGGCCTGCTTAAATATTACGCCATTGGCTGTGTCCAGCATGTCAGATGACGTAAGACCCCAGTGCAGGTATCGGGCAGATGGCCCTATATACTCTGCCACGTTGGTAAGAAAAGCAATTACATCGTGACGGGTCTTTTCCTCTATTTCGGCTATTCGTTCCGGATCAAAAGCAGCCTTGGTCCTTATGTCCTCTGCAGCCTTCTTTGGTACTGCTCCGAGTTCAGCCCAGGCCTCTGCCGCAAGAATTTCCACTTCAAGCCAAGTCTTGTATTTATTCTCCAGGGTCCATATGGCTGCCATCCCCGGGCGGCTGTATCTATCTATCATGAAAAATGGTTCCTATAATTCCGGTTCCCATGCCCCTGCCAGGGAACCCTGTGCTTCGAGACTCCGCCTCTATGCCAATGCAGAGTTCTCTACACACTCCTTGGTAGTCGGCAGACGCTTAGCAGGAGTTTGTCCACCAACAATCTGTATATTCAACTTGTCTTTTAGACCAGATAAAGGAACGAAGCGCAATAGTTACAATTTATAGTAACCGCGCTGAAAGCGCGCACCACAACTTTAGGCACTTTAGCTCACTTTAGGCACTTTAAACTCAATTAACTTGAAAATATTCTGCCATAAAATGCACGAAATTCACAACTAAGGTACTAATAGGACTTCGCTATCCACTGGTCTCGATCAGCGCCAGTAACTCTGTTGTTTTCTCCTGCATCAAATCGACATCCCCTCTGGATTCTACGTTCAGGCGCAACACCGGCTCGGTATTGGAACAGCGCAGATTGAAACGCCAACCATCCAGCTCCATGCTTATACCGTCGGTTTCATCTATGCTATGGGCCTGAGGTCCATAGACCTTTTGTGCGCGGGCAATAGCAGTTAAAGGATCATCCAGTCGCCGGTTGATCTCTCCACTGGCTGGATACAGGGCGATACGTTCATCGAGCATGGCTGACAGTGGCTGTTCCTTCTGACTCATCAGTCCTGCAATTAATAGCCATGGGATCATACCACTGTCACAGTAAGCAAAATCCCGAAAGTAATGATGAGCGCTCATCTCGCCACCGTAAACCGCGTCTTCAGACCTCATACGCTCCTTCATAAAGGCGTGCCCTGTCTTGTTCTGAATGGGTATGCCGCCTGCACTGGTCACGACATCAATAGTATTCCAGGTCAACCGTGGATCGTGGATGATCTTTTCTCCTGGTTTTTTTGCCAGAAATGCTTCGGCCAGCAGACCTACAATGTAATAACCCTCGATAAAACGGCCTTTTTCGTCAAAAAAGAAGCAACGATCAAAATCTCCATCCCAGGCAATACCCAAATCAGCCCCTGAAGAGAGAACTGCCTTGCTGGTAACTGAACGGTTATCCGGCAACAGTGGGTTTGGAATTCCGTTGGGAAAGGTCCCGTCAGGCTGGTGCTGGACCTTAATGAACTCAAAGGGCAGATGGGGCTCCAGGGCATCCATCACCGGACCTGCGCAACCGTTACCGGAATTGACTACGATCTTGAGTGGTTTGAGTTTTGGTATGTCCACATAGTGCAACAGATGCCTGATATAGTCGGGCCGGTTGACCAATGCCCTGCGCCGCCCGGATTTTTCCGCCGGGGAAAATAAACCTTGTCCCGCCAGCCGGCGGATTTCATGAAGACCGGTGTCACCGCTTATAGGACGTGCTCCTTCCCGCACCAGCTTCATGCCGTTAAAATCCCTGGGGTTGTGACTTGCGGTTACCATAATTCCGCCATCCAGGTGATGGTGAAAGGTGGCAAAGTATATTTCCTCTGTGCCACACAGACCGACATCGAACACGTTCGCGCCGCTTTCCATCAGGCCATGACTGAGGGCATCACAAAGAGACTCGCTGGAGAGTCGAACGTCACGTCCCACCACTACCTGTTTAGGCTTGAGAAATTCAGCATAGCTCCTGCCAATCCGAAAGGCGATGTCCTCATTCAATTGATCAGGAATGCGGCCACGTATATCATAGGCCATGAAACAAACAAGATCAGCGCCCATATACATCCTCTAACCTTGTGATGTCGTCCTCTCCCAAATAGCTACCGGTCTGAACCTCTATCAACTCCAGGGGAATCACACCCGGGTTTTCCAGACGATGATTTACTCCCAACGGGATATAGGTGGATTGGTCCTCTGTCAGTAATAACACCTCATCGCCCCGGGTAATCCTGGCAGTACCTCTGACTATAATCCAGTGCTCTGCCCTGTGATGATGCATCTGCAAAGAAAGGATCCCGCCAGGTTTAACCGTGATCCGTTTTACCTGGAAGCGTTCAGACACATCTATGCTCTCATATGCCCCCCATGGTCGATAGACCTTGCGATGGCTTATGGATTCCTCTCGTCCTGCTGCCTTCAACTGGTTTACAATGGCCTTGACATCCTGGACACGGTCTTTATGAACAACAAGCAGGGCGTCAGAGGAATCCACCACTATCAGGTCTTTTACACCCACGGCAGTCAGCAATCGTGCCTCACTCCGCAGATAACAGTTGTTGACGTCCTTTGTCACCACATCCCCAAGGACCACATTTTCATCTTGATCGCGAGGACCCAGTTCTAGCAAAGACGCCCAGGAACCAAGGTCACTCCAGCCTGCATCTAATGGCACAACAACAGCACTGTCCGTCTTCTCCATGATTGCATAATCAATGGAGTCACTTGGGCACTCAGCAAACGCCCTGGCATCAAGACGCAAAAAATCCAGATCCTGTACAATCTTTTCGTAGGCCGCAGTGCATGCATAGAGTATCTCCGGGGCAAATTGCTCCAGTTCCTCAAGATAGCGGCCGGCCTTGAACATGAACATCCCGCTGTTCCAATAGTACTCCCCGAATTCAATATAATCTTGAGCTGTATCAAGATCCGGCTTTTCCACAAAACGATCTACCTGAAAAGCCGGATTGTCAGTATCCAGACGGTCTGACGCCTTGATGTAGCCATAGCCTGTTTCAGGTGCTGTAGGTATGATGCCAAAAGTCACCAGCTTTCCCTGTTCGGCTAACAAAGCACCCGTTTCAACAGCCTGGCCAAACGCCTGGATGTCGGTAATGATGTGATCAGCCGGTAACACAAACAGCACAGGGTCATCTTCCTGCTGTATCAGACTCAAGGCAGCACAGGCAACTGCCGGCGCAGTATTCCGCCCCGCCGGCTCCAACAGGATGGATGAAGACTCCAGGCCAATCCGGCGCATCTGCTCAGCTGCCAGAAAACGATGCTGATTGTTACAAACCAGCACAGGCGTTTCGCAACTTGGAAGACCGGACAGACGTTTGATAGTTGACTGTAACAGAGTTTCATCTTCCACCAGTGAATAAAATTGCTTAGGATAAGCCTCACGAGATAGCGGCCAGAGACGGGTACCTGAGCCGCCACATAAAATAACTGGCACAATCATTGCGCGTTTCTCCATAAAATTAAATATACACTACATGGTCACAAATTGCGTTTTTTGAATCAGTCAGAATTGAAGGAAAAATTGAACATACAAGACGCGAATAGACACAAAAGGAGGCTCCACTTAATTATCCGCAGTTATGACTTCCCCTTGCCCATAAAGCTTCTGAATAAAGTTTTCGGCCTTGAGTTCGGGATGAACGCTGCACCCTGGTCCTATTTCTATCCCCTGGGGTATTTGGGTTCGGATACCGATTACAGTGAGTGCCTCGTCCTGTTTACCAATCACGGAATCTCTACCAATACTGACACCAAGGTCAGTTATAGTATTCTCAACTCTGGCCCCTGGTCCGACCTGAGTGTCGAAAAATAGTATTGAATCTTTTACCACTGCCCCAGTTCCTACATAGGCCCCGGGGAAAAGGATTGATCGAGCAACCTGTCCTTCAACTCTGACCCCGTTATAAATCCTTGAGTTGTCTATTGAGCCTTGAGGGCCGATAAGCGCAGGGCTCCGATCTCTTATTGCCTCGTGATCCAGGTTGGTGCGTACTTGCCAATCGGACAGTTTTATTTCGGGACGTTCTCCCAAGAGATCCATATTGGCGGTCCAGTATTCCTCAAGGGTCCGGCTGTATCCCCAATAACCGTGAAATTTGTAACCATATACCTTACGTTTGCTCATTATGGCAGGAAATATGTCTCTGCCAAACTCATGGGAGTCAATTCCGGCGTTTTCCTTCAGGGCTTGGTCCAGAATCTCCGTCTTGAACAGGTATATAGTCATGGAGGCCCAGTTCGATGCAGGGTAAGCCGGTTTTTCTAGATATTCCAGAAGACGGCCTCCTCTTGGGTCATCCTCAGAAATCCGGGCCAGGCCGAATCTGGACGAACCTGCCGGAGAAACCTGAACAAAGGAAGCAGTAACATCGGCAGCCGTGTCCAGATGAAATTGAATGAGTTTCTGATAATTCATGTGATAGATATGGTCGCCGGATAAAATTAGTACAAGGTCTGGTTTGTGAGCATGGATAAAGTCAAGGTTTTGATATACCGCGTCGGCTGTGCCCTGATACCAGTCTGAGGCGTGCAAGCCTTGAAAGGGAGGCAGAAGAGTGATACCGCGATGTCTGCCTGTCATGTCCCAGGATACGCCTGTCCCGATGTGCTCTATTAGAGATGAGGACCTATACTGGCTGAGAATTCCGACTCTCTCGATGCCTGATTGCATGAGGTTGCTGAGAGGGAAATCTATGAATCTGTAGAGGCCTCCAAAAGGAACTGTGGACTTGGGCCTGAGGAAGGTAAGGACTCCAAGTTCATCAACCCTGCCGCCCGCAAGGACCATAGCTAAGATTTTCGACATTTGTTAACCTGTGAATAAAAAGGTTACTTCCTC
>JAUXDR010000224.1 GCA_030618205.1 Deltaproteobacteria bacterium
TTTGCACATAGGTGCCCACTGATCAAAATTCGCTGTGTGGAAGCCTGTGCCGGTGAGTATGGTCCATACTTGAAAAGTACTATATCTCAGACTATCTGACCATGAGTCATATGTTGCAAAGAAAATATTTGCAAGCATGACGAATATGGTCGCAACAATGCCTATGCCAAGGTAAAAACGGAGTTCTTCGGTTTGGCCGAATGCCTTCCAGTTACCTGAAAGCAGACGGTAATGGAGGGAGAAATTTATTCCCGCAAGGACAATAAACACGATTACAATGAGGTCGATCCACGGATTGTGAAATGCTGCTATACTATCGGTCCTGGTAGAAAAGCCGCCTGTAGCCAGAGTGGAAAAGGCATGGCAGATGGCATCAAAAAAGCTCATGCCGGCTAACATAAGCAACACGGTCTCAACTGCCGTAAAGAGCACATACACACTCCACAAGATCCGGGCAGTATCCTGGATCCTGGGTGTAATGCGGTCCTTTGTAGGGCCGGGCATCTCTGCCCGGAAGAGCTGCATGCCTCCGATTCCGAGTATAGGCAGAATTGCCAGGGAGAGGACAATGAACCCCATACCCCCCAGCCACTGTGTAAAAGCCCTCCAGAAGAGCAGGCTGGGCCCCAGGATCTCAACCCTTTCCAATATTGTGGCACCGGTAGTGGTAAAACCGGACATGGATTCGAAATAGGCATTGAGATAGCTCGGGATGGCCCCGGAGAGATAATATGGCAGTGCCCCCAGAGCAGCAGCAGCAAGCCAGCTAAAGGCCACAATTGCAAATCCCTCCCTATGACCTATCTCCGGCTCTGAGACACAAGACCAGACAAGCCCTCCTCCAAGCACAAATCCAATTGCGCTGGAGATGACAAAGAACCGCCAGTTCCCGTCGTCGTAATATATGCTGAATGCGATGGGGATCAGAAGGGCAACTGAAAGGAAGAGAAAGAGCCAACCCAACAGGACCCCGATAGTACCCGTACCCAGTCTCATGAGATGAGGAGCTGTTCCACCATGGGGATCGCCTTCTTCATGCTGAAGATTATCAGTCGATCTCCTGCCTTCAGCACTGTATCTCCTGAGGGAATGATCACTTTTCCTTTTCTGACCACTGCACCAAGGTTGGTATCCATGGGAAAGTCTATAGATCTTAAGGGCTTATCTACATACACCCAACGCTCAGAGACCACAAGCTCCAGCACCTCTGCCTCGCTCCCGAGTAATGAAGCAACAGAAAGGATAGCGCCCCGCCTCACAAAACGCAGAATCATATTGGCTGCTACAAGCCTTGGGCTGAGGGCAACGTCTATTCCCAGCTTTCCAAGGAGCGGGATGAAATCCGGACGGCTTATGCGGGTTATGCACTTCTTTGCACCGTGATACTTTGCAAGGAGGCTTGAAAGGATATTTGTGGTATCTCCATCTGTGACAGCCACCACGAGATCTGCCGTGTCTATTCCCTCTGACAGCAAATCATGGGCGTCCAGACCATCAAAGTTAAGCACTACGGCACTATCCAAATGCTCGGCAAGATGCTCGCATCTTATTGGATCGGGCTCCACAAGGGCAACGTCCACCTTCTGTTGTTCCAGGGCCTTGGCTACCCGAAAGCCGACCCGGCCCCCGCCGATGATAAAGACCTTTTTAGGAGCCATGCTCCACAGGTTGAACAAATCTTCCACTGCCGCCATGTCCTTGCGCCTTACAACCAGGTAAATACGGTCTTCAGCCTGGATGAGGTCACCCCCTCTGGGAATGGTGGTCTCTCCATCCCGGACAATGGCAACTATTACAAAATCATAGAGTCCCCTTAAATCCTTCAGATCAGCCAGTGTTACACCACAGACAGGATTGCCCTCTTTTATCTGGTACCCCACCAGCACGACCTCGCCGTGAGCAAAATCAACCACCTCAAAGGCCTCTGATACCTCACTGATCCTGAGTATCTCCTGGGCCATGACCTGATCAGGGTTAATCAGGAGATCTATGCCAAGCCGATACTCATTCAGAGGAGAAGCACTGGAAAAATATTCCTCGTTCCTGGCCCTGGCCACACGGCGTAATACGCCATACTCCTTTGCCATGATACAGGCAATCAGGTTGACCTCGTCAATGTCAGTGACAGCAATAAAAAGATCGGCCTTTGTGATATTCGCCTGTTCCAGGGTCCGGGCAGAGGCCCCGTTTCCCTCAATGCAAAGTATATTAAGATCCCGCTCCGCACGCTTTAGACGATTGGCATTTCTGTCTATGAGAACGACTTCGTGGTCTTCTCCTGAAAGCTGCCGACAAATGTGGCGACCTACTTCACCGGCTCCAATGACGACTACACGCATGTTATACCTTCAAGCTCTTTTGGATTCCATTGGATGAGAGTATATACTAAGGGTAATTGTTCATTCCCAGACTGGCAAGGAGTATGAATGGTTGGTGAGTATATAGTATTGGAGGCGGCGCCCGGACTTGAACCGGGGAATAACGGTTTTGCAGACCGTCGCCTTAGCCACTTGGCTACGCCGCCCTTAAAGCAGGTGATGCTTAACATAAGGCAAATGCTTTGACAAGACCGTTGATGATAACAGGCCATTTGAGAGATTGAGAAATTGCCCAAGGGCAA
>JAUXDR010000272.1 GCA_030618205.1 Deltaproteobacteria bacterium
AGTGAGGAATGTTCTTCCAGGGCGAGGGATGAAACACCTGTTGAACTTAATTCCCCTGGCTGCAATCAACTGATAGATGTTGTAGTGCCCTTGCCCATATACACAGCCCTTACCTACATATTGTCAGGACATACTCTTTTCCCCGCTAAAGGTTCCAGGGTCCTGGTTCCTGTAGGTCGCAGAAACATGGTTGGGGTGGCATGGGGAACCCCTGCAAAAAAGCCACACTCTGTGGATTTGAAAAAGGTCAAAAGGATACTTGACCAAGGACCTCTCTTACCTGAATCCCTTATCAGTTTTCTTGAATGGACCTCATCATATTATTTTTATCCCATAGGACAGGTAATGGCAGAGGCCTTGCCACCTGGGCTTTTATCTGCCCGAAATCGACGCATATCTCGGATAAGTAATGGTTTGCCAAAGAGCAGGGATTGCCGGCCGGAGTTTCTGCCCTGGTCAACCGAGGTTCCCTTGCAGCTCACCGAAGAGCAGGAAATAGTATTTAATGCCATTTGTGATGCCCTTGCAACCGGGTCCTATCACCCCGTACTTGTGCACGGAGTAACCGGCAGCGGAAAGACAGAGGTCTATCTTCGGGCCGCCAAAGAGTGTGTCAAACAAGGCCGCAGCGTGTTGGTGCTGGTGCCTGAGATTGCCATGACCACCCAGGCCGTGGGCTGGTTCGTTGGCAGGTTTGGTGAGGAGGTTACAGTGCTTCACAGCGGCCTGACAGAGGCCCAGAGGCGTAATCAGTGGTTCAGGATAAAAGAGGGAAAGAGCAGAATAGTTATTGGGACCCGATCTGCCATTTTTGCCCCTTTATCCGATATTGGTCTTATTGTAGTGGACGAGGAGCACGATCCCTCGTACAAGCAGTCTGAAAAATTCCGATATCAGGCAAGGGATATGGCCCTGTTACGTGGCCGGATGTCAGAGGCAACAGTGATTCTGGGATCTGCCACTCCGTCTGTATCAAGTTTTAAGAACACCCTCTCGGGCAAATATCAGTTGGTTACTATGGAAAAACGAGTGGCCAAACGGTCTCTTCCCGATGTAGTAGTGGTGGATCGCAGGAAAAAAGAGAAAAAGGATCAACATCATAAATTGGAGTCAGCAAGACCTGAATGGCTCTCCAAAGAACTTAAAGATGCGGCAAGGGATACCTTAGAAAGAGGAGAGCAGGTCCTGCTGTTTCTCAACAGGCGGGGTTTTGCAACCTATATTTTTTGTCCTGATTGCGGACATGTGTTCAGGTGCCCCCACTGCGAGGTCACGCTTACGTGGCATCGTGGAGATAAAAGGACGAATAGCGAAAAAGATGGGGTGCTTCGCTGCCACTACTGCGGGATGGAATCGCCTGCCCTGCCTGTCTGCCCGCAATGTATGGGGCAGGCGGTCAAAACCTTTGGCTATGGCACTGAAAGAATTGCAGCCGACCTTGAGGAGATTTTCCCCCATGCCAGGATCGCACGGCTGGACCGGGATACAGTACGAACCCGAAGGTATATGGAAGAGGTTATCCTTGATTTCCGGAAAGGGCGTCTTGATATACTTGTAGGTACCCAGATGATCACCAAAGGTCATGACTTTCCTAGCCTTACCCTGGTTGGTATATTATGCGCGGATTTATCCCTGAATTTCCCTGAATATCATGCAACTGAGAGGACTTTCCAGCTCCTTGCCCAGGTGGCGGGCAGGGCAGGACGCGGAGAGAGGCCCGGCCGTGTTATAATTCAGACGTGGTTGCCCGATCACTATGTTCTGGACTGCGCGACTACCCATGACTTTAAGGCCTTTTATGAAAAGGAATCGAAGTTTAGAAAGGCCCTGGGATATCCGCCTTTTGGACGATTGATCAATCTTCGCTTCTCAGGTCGGAAAAAGGCCCAAGTCTGCGACACTGCGGGCAATGTGGCAAGATTGGCAAAGAAACTGGCAAAAGGTATCAAGAGTACCGGCGGATCTCAAGTTGAAGTCCTGGGGCCCGCTCCAGCACCCAG
>JAUXDR010000255.1 GCA_030618205.1 Deltaproteobacteria bacterium
ACAGGGCACCGCATCTGCTTTGTTGTCGGGCACTTGAAGTACAGGGAGTACGTCTGCGTACCCTCCGCCTCGCATCTGCAGCACCCTGTAAACGCTTACAGTTCGGTGGGTTGCGGTAAATACACGAACCCTTATTTTAAATTATAATAACAGAAATCGCTTGTAAAATACCAGATTTATTTGAGCGATGGAAGTCTGGCTGCAAGTGGTTCAGTGGCTTATACCAAAATATTCTGTGTTCTAGAGAATCATGCTTTTAGAGCTTGGGTTAGAAAATTTCATACTCTTCGAAAGGGTATCTCTTTGCTTGTCAAGCGGTCTTACTGTGCTTACAGGAGAGACTGGTGCAGGCAAGTCCTTACTTGTTCAGGCCTTGAAACTGATCCTGGGGGCCAGGGCTGATTTGCAGCAGATCAGGACCGGGACAAAGCAGGCCTTGGTGCAGGCAGTGTTTGAGGCCTCACCCGAGGTCCGTGGTCAACTGGAGGATATGGGGATATCCTGCGACGATGAACTGGTCATAAGGAGGACGGTCCCGCAGACCGGAAGGGGGAGAATATATGTAAATGGGGCCATTGTAAGCCTTCAGGACCTGAGGCAAATTGTATCAGGCCTGGCAAGTCTTGCCGGACAGCATGAATACCAGGAGCTTCTTCGCCGTGAAAGACACGGACCTTGGCTGGACCGCTTTTCCGGGCTTGGACATGAAGTGGATCAAATAACCAACTTATATCAAGAGATTAAGGGGCTTCAAACAAATCTCCAAAGGGCCGTCGCGACGAAAGAAGGGGCAGCAGAAGAAGTGGACAGGCTCCGGCAGGAGGCGGAGAAAATTGACAAAATTGCTCCTAAGCCGGGAGAGGAAGAAAGGCTTGAGCAGGAGCTCCAGGTATTAAAGGCCGCTGAGGCCCTGCGGAACTTGGGGGACAACTGCTACAGGACCCTTTATGCTGATAAAGGATCGATCCAGGAGAAGTTGGCAAGCTGCGGGCAGGACCTTAAACGCATGGCAGGCCTTGATCCTACTTTGGAAAAGACAGTTAAAGAACTGGACTCTGTGGTCTATCAGGCAGAAGAGGTGGCGTGGACTGTGCGTGATTATATTCAAGGCCTTCCAACAGATCTTTCCCAATTGGAACAGATTGAGGAACGAATCTACGGACTCAGGGGGCTTAAAAGGCACTTTGGTCCAGCCATTGAGGACGTCCTGGCTTACAGAAATGACATCGAGACAAAGCTCGCGACCATTTACGAAAAAGGTGACCGGATAGAGGACCTGAAAACAAAACTCGAAGAAAAAGAAAAAGGGCTCGTAAATGCCGCCTTGGACCTGAGTAAGAAAAGACGCCAGGGGGCAAAGAGACTTTCCAGGGCTATTAGGGCCGAATTATCTGACCTTAAGCTGGCCAAAACCGATTTCATGGTTGATGTTGAGGCCATTGAAAGGCCCATAGTCACGGACGTGGGGCCCAGGGGGCTTGACAAGGTGCAGTTTCTCTTCAGCCCAAACGTCGGGCAACCTCTTCGACCCCTGGCGTCAATTGCTTCCGGGGGAGAACTCTCAAGAGTAATGCTGGCTTTAAGGGCCGCCCTTGCCAGGCAGGCAGGCATTGAAACCATTGTATTTGATGAGATAGACGCGGGAATAGGGGGAGAGGTGGCAGAAAAAGTGGGTTTTAAACTCAAGGCACTATCTTCTTTTGGCCAGGTTGTCACCATAACTCACTTCCCACAGATAGCGGCAAGGGGCGATCATCACATAGCATTAGAGAAGGTAGTCAAAGGAGATAAGACAGCCATTGTGATAAGGGAAGTAGAAGGAAACCAGCGCCTTGAGGAACTCACGAGGATGCTTGGAGGAGACAGGGAAACAGCCAGGGCATATGCCGGCAAACTGCTCGCGGGTTCAAAGGTTCAAGGTTCAGGGGTTCAGTGTTTACCGAAAATCTGAACCGTATTTCAAACCAGCATGAACACCCAATCACCCAATCACTCAATCACCAAATCACTCAATCACCAAATCACTCAATCACCAAATCACCAAATCACCAAATCACCAAATTCCCCCACCTGCCTGGTCCTTTATTCCGGCGGTCTGGACAGCATCCTTGCCTGCAAGATCCTTCAGGAGCAGGGGATCCATGTCATAGCCCTTTATTTCATTACGCCATTTTTTGGTTATAAACTTAAAGGACAAGAAAAGATCTTGAAGAAG
>JAUXDR010000171.1 GCA_030618205.1 Deltaproteobacteria bacterium
CTTAACCGGCAGGTTCAGGGAATCCGGACTCTCGACGCTCTCACCAAAATCAAACTGATCAATATAAACGTTGTTGGTTGAATCCAGTTTTTTCTGATCAATAAGATAGCTTAGGTCCAGGGAGAGTTTTCCCTTCTGTATTTTGTAACCGACGTGTTTTCCGGAATATGGGCTGGCGGGGCTCAGGTCAATGTCCTTGAACCGGACCTTCAGGTCAACAAAGAGGTCTTCCATGAGCGGATTAATAGTGCCTGTGATCTCAAGCGGGGCGTAGCCGTTAAGTTTGCCTTTGAAGCTTACATCGGCCTTCTGGGTCTCTTCGGATATAAGGCCGCTCACGGTGCCTTGAATGTCCACCAGGTTTGCCGAATAGCTCGGGGTGATGGAACGGTCAGAAAAATTGATTTTGCCGTCCTTGCAGGTGATTTTACCTATATTGATCGGGACCGTGCCTGTACCTTTCGATTCAGTAGTCTCTGGGGCCGGTTTGGTTTGAGCTTCTGGCGATTCCGGAGCTTCAGGGGATGTCTCCGTGCCGGCAGTGACGATGTTTTGCAGATTCAAGGAACCGTCTGCATTAACGATGATCCGGCTGTCAAGGTTTTCAAGAGCAATCTCATCTATGTTAACATAGATGGGCGAAATCCCTACATCGATCCCGTTTACCAGGAGCTGTTTCCATTTTACTAAATCATCGGCCTGAGTATTGTCCTTTGTGGCAAAATCGGCCACAGCAGCACTGCCCCGGTATTTGGCCTGAAGGCCCGGTTCTTCAGCCTGAGACAGAGAGAGCGCCCCAGTGGTGGAGAACTTGCCATCGGAGACAATGATCTCAAGGATGCCGGCAAGAAAAGGCTGAAACCACGCCAAATTCAGATCACTGATTTCGAGCTGCAGATCAGCAACAACCGGATTGATACCGAATTCGCCCCGGGTTCCGATGGCAGCGGCTTTATTCAATTTGCAGGACAAATCAATTTTTCCCTTGGCGTCGGTCTGGGTGGAGATGTCCCGGCCTTCGAGACTGATTTCATCCAGCGTCAGGTTACCGTCATGGTCGGACGCCAGGTTTTTCCCCTGGACAGTGAAATTCTTTATGGATAATTTCGTGACAGTGGTGAGCCATGGCTGCTCATTTTCAGTGCCGGCGGAAGGCTTTTCTGCGGGGTCCTGGGAACCGGCAAGGGCTTGAATATTCAGATCTCCGTTTTCCAGCCTGCGTATCAGCAGGAAACCCTGTTCGCCTGAAATCTCTCCCACTGTAAATTGCTTTCGTGCGGTATCAACGGATGTATCCATGATAGAGAGTGCCGGCAGCTTTAAGATATCGGTTTTTTCAGGGGCGTGTGCACCTTGGATTTGAAAAAAATCCGATAAAGACACCCGACTATCATCCAGGCGGATTTCGTCGATGGCCAGGGTGAGAGGTTTAGCTTCCTCGGCCCCGGAGGCGGTTTCTTCAGTTTCTGTAGCCGGAAACAGAGAGTGAATGTTGAGCATTCCGGCTTTGTCACGGGTGATGTTGATTTCAGGTGATTTAAACTCAACTTTTGTCAGATGAATGTCTTTGGCCAGAAAACGGGACCTTAACCAGGTAGCATGAAATAATGCCAGTTTCAGCAGGGGGCGGTTCGACGTGTCGACTATCTCCAGCTCTTTGAGCGCCAGATCTCCTGAGGATGAAAGCCTTGGCGCCTTGTCCTTGAACTGGATATAGGACAAGCTGACAGTGACATCCAGGGAACCTGAGGGAATTTGCAGATTTGTCTTCAACGGAATGTATGCAAAGTAATAGGGGAGGTCGATTCCCTTCAGCTCAATATCAAAGACGGTTTCCAGAGAATCGGCAAAAGGTTTGGTCTTGCCGACCATCAATACCGGTTTGTCATTAAAAATTGCCGAGAAGTGCGGCTGAACGAATACTTCCAAATCGCTACCGATATTGGAAAGAAAGGGAATTGCCAGATTCAGTTCGCTGATTTTATGGATCTTGTCTTTTGGTTGATCCAGGAAGTCCGCACTTCCGTTGAGTATCTGGATGTTGTAGACAGAAAATTCGAACGGCCCGGATGCAGAATCAGGCGATTTTTCAGCATCTGTTGTGTCACTCGGTTCCGAGGAGCTGATCAGGTCTGAAAAATTGTAGCCCCCGTCCATGTTGCGGACAACTTTGATAAAAGGTCCTTCTATCCTGAATTCCTTAATAACAGGGGCAAGTTTAAAGATCGAAACGCCCTGCAAGTTTACGTACAGGCTGTTGAAGGACACAAAATCCGTCGGCTCTTCACGTTCCTTGACCGTCAGCCCATTGATGGTCAAGGACAGCGCATACGGGTTCAGCTTTATCTCCTGAATCACCACGGGCCGATGCAGGGCCTCTGAAAGTTTTTTGACCGCAACGCTTTTAATGATCGGCGGCAGGATCAGAAAACCAATGATGGTATAAACAACAAAGAAAACAGCGATCCCAAGACTGAATTTCTTAATACGCCCCATGGCTTTGAGTTTTTGGATGAGATTCATGGATATGGTCATACCTAAGTTGAGCGATTAGCTGTTAGCCATTAGCGTTTAGCTTTGAAAAATCAAGGCATTACGTTAATTAGAAATAACACCCAACGGGTTCACCCTGTTGAATCCCCAAAGGGGGCAGCGAAGCTGCATTCAACAGGGTAAAAGTTTGAATAGCAAAACATCGTGCTTGTCAGGGCGGCAGACCGACTTGTCAGGGCGACAGACCGATAATCATTAAACTAATAGCTAACCGCTAAAGGCTAATCGCTTAATTTATGTCATAATAGCATTGGATATGATTGATGTCATCAGCAATTCGTTGCGTCTTTGGAAGTTTCGAGTTAGTTAACTGGATGAGTTATGAGCTTCGGGAGTATTATTCATGTTTGTCTTAGGATTACAAGGAAGTCCGCGAATCAAGGGGAACACCGGCATTCTGCTTTCGACATTTCTTGCTGAGGCCGAAAGCCTCGGTGCTTACACAAAGCGCCTAGATGTGGCCCGCATGAGTATCACTCCCTGTCAGGAATGCGGTATATGCGAAAAAGAGGGCTTTTGTCCCATTGATGATGATATGCAGCAGATTTATCCTCTGCTTCGCAGCGCAGACCTTGTCGTCATGGCTACTCCTATATTTTTCTATGGCGCTACGGCCCAGATGAAGGCCCTAATTGATCGATCCCAGGCCCTATGGGCAAGAAAATATGTGCACGGGCTGAGCGATCCGGGCAGAAAGTGGCGCCATGGTTTTCTTTTGTCCCTTGGGGCCACAAAGGGGAAAAACCTCTTTGACGGTGTGAGTCTTACGGCCAAGTACTTTTTTGATGCGGTAGGGGCGCATTTTAAAGGCAGCCTTACTTATAGACAGATTGAAGGGCCTGGAGAGATAAAGCA
>JAUXDR010000053.1 GCA_030618205.1 Deltaproteobacteria bacterium
TCATGCTTTTTGAATCGAAGTTATCAGGGCTTCAGCCATCTTGAGGTCTTCCTGAGTGGTAATCTTGAAATTGCCGGGGCTGCCTTCCACCACGCCCACGGCAACTCCTGAGACCTCCAGAAGGCCTGCTACGTCAGTAGCCCTTAGGCCCTTATCTTCTGCCAGTTTGTATGCAGACTGCAGATCTTCCTTTCTGCAGACCTGGGGCGTTTGGGCCAGATAGAGACGGCTCCGGTCCTGACTCCTGATAACAAGTGCGCCCTCATCAACTACTTTCACTGTGTCCTGTACAGGAACGGCAAGGATGGCAGCTCCTATCTCCCGGGCCATAAAACACACAGCCTCTATTTGTGTAGGGGTCACAAGGGGTCTTGCGGCATCGTGTACCGCTACCCACTCAATTCCAGGATCTACTGCATCCAACCCTGATTTTACGGATTCCTGTCTGGTTGACCCTCCCGGCACCACTTTGACCCGGACCCTGTGGACCCATTTTTCTGTTATTTCAATAGCAGAACCCTCGTCTGAAGGCGGCGCCACTACTATAAGTTCGCTAATCAGCTTTGATCTGTCAAATGCCTCAAGACTCCAGGCAAGAACAGGACGTCCTCCCAGGGCGAAAAACTGTTTTGGAATACTTGCGCCAAAACGTATACCAGCACCGGCGGCCACAATAATAGCTGAGATTTTCATAGTATTTCCACGGCCATTATGGAAACACCTTTCCTGGATTCAGGATATTCCTGGGATCAAATACCTTTTTTATACCCCTCATGATCTCAAGGCCCCTCTTATCTATCTCCATTTTAATAAAAGGTTTTTTTGTAAGACCAATGCCATGCTCACCTGAAATAGTCCCTCCAAGTGCCAATGTTGCCTCCATGACCTCCATAACAGCGGCCTCTCCCCTGTGCTTTTCTTCCCTGTCACTCAGGTCAAGCAAGAGATTTACATGAAGATTTCCATCACCTGCGTGGCCAAAGCTGAGGATTGTGATCCGGTTTTTCCTGCCTATTTTTTCCAGTTCACTTATCATCTCCGGCAGGCAACTCCTTGGAACGCATATATCTTCATTGATTTTATCTGGGAATCCAAGGGTCCTGATAGAAGGGGCCATGCCCTGTCTGGCAGACCAGAAGGCCTTTGCTTGATCCTTGGACTTTGCCACATGTATGTCAGTTGCCCCGCAGTTCTTGCAGGAGTTCTTCACTTCCTCAAGTTGCCTCGGAATAGATTCCCGAACACCATCCACTTCAATAAGCAGCATGGCATCGGCCCTGTCAGGTATTGCAACCGGAAGCTGCCCTGATATCAATTCAATACTCAGCTTATCAAGAAATTCCGCACATCTGGGCAGAATCCTTGATTCGAAGAGGCTTACCACTGTATTCGAGGCTGATTTTGCATCTGGAAAAAACGCGATAAGCGTGCCCTCTGCTTCCGGGCTAGGTATAAGCTTCAAGGTGATCCTGGTCACGATACCCAGCATGCCCTCAGAGCCTACCACCAGTCTGGTAAGATCGTATCCCACTACTCCTTTTGCCGTCCGGGTGCCTGTGTGAATCACACTCCCGTCAGCAAGCACCAACTCAAGGGCCATGACATAGTCCCTGGTAACACCATATTTTACCGCCCTTGGTCCTCCGGCACCAGTGGCCACGTTTCCTCCAATAGTGCAAAAACGCATACTCGCAGGGTCCGGTGGATAAAACAGCCCGTGTCGTGACACTTCTTCCTGCAACTTCCCTGTAACGACTCCGGGTTCTACCAGGGCGGTGAGGTCCCCGGGGTTGATGGATATTATCCGGTCCATCCTGGTAAAACAGAGCGTAAGCCCTCCATTAATCGGGACAGATGCCCCTGTAGTACCTGTGCCGGCACCCCTGGGGAATACTGCCAAGCCTTCTTGATTTGCAAGGGAAAGTACCTGAGAGACTTCTTCAGTAGATCCCGGAAGGGCTACGGCCTCTGGTAGGGAGCTGACGCTGCTGGCATCATAGGAGTAGCACTTCAGGTCAGCAGGATCTGTGGAAAAATTCTCAGGCCCCACAATCTCCAAAATCCGTCGGACCAGAGTCTTTTTCATTATTAGAGAGGTTCAAGGTTCAGAGGTTCAGTTTTGCCACTGCTGTTTTTCCAGTTGATTGATCAGAAATTCTATTTGGTGCCTGAGCTTACCGGACTCATCCATCTGTTGCTTTATACGGTTAACAGAGTGCAACACAGTGGCATGATCACGGCTGAACTCTCTCCCGATTGCCTCAAGAGAAGACTCAGTATAGCGGCGGGCAAGATACATGCCCACTTGTCTCGGCCGTGCAATAGACCTCTTTCTGGATTTTGAGCAGATCTCATCCCTGCTCAACTGAAAATGACGGCAGATCATTTTCCTTATATCCACGACAGTAATTGCCTCAGGTTCTCCGACCAGGTCTTTAACCACTTCTTGAGCCAGATCCATATCAACAGGCTGTCTGAGTAGCGAGGATTTGGTCACAAGGCCAATCACTGCCCCTTCGATCCGCCTGACATCGCCCTTCAGGTGCTGGGCAAGAAAATCAATAATCTCTTCTTTAAGACATATTCCATGATTCTTGGCCTTACGTTCAATAATTTTTTTCCTGGTGGACAGATCCGGGGGATTTATGGAGGTGATAAGCCCGCTAGCCAGTCTTGATCGCAGTTGATCGTTCACACTGTGTATCTGCCTCGGGAGTTGACTTCCAGTAAAGATTATTGTCTTTCCCTCGTCCATAAGGGGATCAAGGGCCAGGGCCAGTTCTGCCTGGGTCCTTTCTCTTCCCGCAAAGGAATGGACCTCTTCAAGGAGTAGAACGTCACAATCCTTTTGATAGCGACTTACAAAGGCTTCCATTTGCCCGTTTTTTATTGATCTTACGACCTGAGTGGTGAAATCATTGGCAGTAAGATAGCGAAGTCTCGTATCCGGTCTTTCTTCAAATATTTTTTGCCCCACTGCCTGGGTAAGATGGCTTTTCCCAAGTCCTGCCTCAGAGTGCAGGTAAATTACATTATTGTGATTATCCCCTCCGTTAGCTGTAGCCCAACAAGCTGAAAAGGCATAGCGATTGCTGTCCCCAACCACAAACTCATTAAAGGTGAAGCGTTCACAGAACCTGGGCCTCGGCACTTCACTGGGGGCGAAGTTTGGAAGGTGTAGCTGATCCCGTGCGGCCTCTTTTGCGATTTCGGCAGGAGAAAGCCTTATTTTCCAGGTATGTTCCTTTTGAATAAGTGCTTCCTTCAGCATGGGCAAATAGTGCTCCTGGACCCAGGAAACAAAAAACTGATTGGGGCAGTGGATAATAATAGTGTCACCATCTATCCCCCCATAGGTCAGAGGGGCAATCCACACCCGATAGCTGCCTTCAGGTATCCTGAGACGAAGAACTTCTTTTAGACCTTGCCAGACGTTTTCCATTTATGATGACCTAACACAATTGCGACCTTTAATTGCTTTTTGGAAGTTCATTATCCTAACTACAGACTAATTTTAACAAGGTCCAAATCTGATTTCACCCAACCAACATGAAAGTGGTTATAACCTACTGCAACTCTTGATCAATTTGTTTGAAAGGACTTTTTCGGCAGGATAAACAGGATTATCATTTATCCTGTTGACCTGGTCAAAAAAATGGAAAATTCTATATTATGAACATATGAACATCGGTTTTTGACAAATATCTAATTCTGGTCTAGTTCATAATGAAGCTATATCCTGCTGTCAAAGTGGAGAAAGGGAGATTTTTCTTAAGTCAGCACATGAGTTATCAACAAGGGGCTATCTTATGGATTTTTTGTTGCTTTTTTTGACGATTTGCGTAACTTACGGAGAAGATAAGGTTTTTATCTTTCGTAAAAATTCGTATAATTCTCGTAAGTTCTCCTGTTAAACACGGTTTCTCAACATCTTTTTCAAACAACCGGAACTTACTAATTCTTCAATTTTCATCCAATTTTTAGAATTTTCTATCTGCAGCTTTTTTTATGAATAAAGATTCATGACATCGGCCTTGAGGCAAAGCACAGATTTCAGTGTCGTTTGGTGTGTTTATGAATGAAGCTGTTCTTGTAATATCATTGTCGTTTTGGCATAGTGGCAAAATGGAATATAACAGATCACACTCCTTGACAGGAAATGAACTACCCTGTGGCAAGCCACGGGGTATCAATTAGAGCAATCTGCGTAATCTGCGTAATCTGTGGATTAAAATGGAACTCCTTGACAGGGAAAGGTGCCTGGCTCTCTTGCAAAAGTATCGAGTACCGGCACACATAGTGTCCCACAGTCTCAGAGTAGCCCAGGTGGGGATGTTTATTTCAGCTCATCTCAAAATGGCAGGTGAAGATCTTGATATCGGCCTGGTGGAGGCAGGTGGCCTTCTCCATGATATAACCAAGATGGACTCTGTTCATACAGGGCAGAATCATGCCTTATCGGCCTTCAGATTGCTTGAGTCTCTAGGGTATCATGCGGTGGCGGATATAGCTCGTCAACACGTGCGTCTCGACCGGAGCATTAGACATGATCCAATAATAACCGAGGCCTTACTTGTGAACTATGCAGATAAGCGTGTGAAGCACACATCCATAGTCACATTATCAGAAAGGTTTGAGGACCTGTTAATACGTTATGGAACCACTCCGGAGCGCCGGGAAATGATCAGGAAGCTTCATGATGAAATAGAGGAAATCGAGTTTCTTATCTTCACAAAGCTGGATATCGGACCTGCCGGGTTGAATGACCTGAATGTCCTTGACCCGGCAACCAGAGTGAATGCCGATGGCGAAACTGGAAATTTGAAATTTGAAATTAGCTAATGCATCTACACCCTTGTGTTTTTCCCAATTTCAAGTTTCAAATTTCACTGCCAAAATGTAAACTACTTTTGACTTGTCATGAAGAATGAAAATTTTTATTATTTATACTTATTAGAAAGGAGCAGTCATGTCTCATAAACTCAGCTTTTTTGGTCATTCAGCCTTTAGGATAGTGACAGAACAGGATTTAAAGATATGGATTGATCCATGGCTGGACAATCCTCAAGCCGCAGGCAAGCCTGACTCACTGGATGCCGATCTTATTCTTATTACTCATGCCCATGAAGATCACATGGGAAACTGCCTGAGCATGGCCAGATCATCTACCACTGAAGTAGTAGCAATCCACGAAATACAGCAATATCTCCTTATCAAGGGCCTTCCAAACGTAACAGGTATGAATATCGGAGGAACCTATATCACAAAAGGAGTTGCAATCACCATGGTACCCGCGCTTCACAGCTCTTCGATCCAAGAGGGCGATGAGATCCTCTATGGCGGAGAGGCCGCAGGCTTTGTGATTCGCCTTGAAAACGGACTCATTCTTTACTATGCAGGAGACACTGGCCTGTTTGGGGATATGGCCCTGATAGGAGGGATGTATCGGCCTGAGATTACCATGGTCCCCATAGGAAACCACTATACCATGGGACCCAGAGAAGCGGCCTGTGCCTGCAAATTCATTAGGGCACAGAAAGTCATCCCTATGCACTATGGCTCCTTCCCTGCTCTTACAGGCACTGTAGAGGAATTCAGAAAGGAACTCGCGTCCCAGCAAGTTGATACTGAGTTAGTAGAGCTGAAGCCGGGTGAGAGTATGTCCATGTAAAGGTTTAAAGGTTCAGGGTTCAGAGGTTCGGGGTCATAAGCGCTTATACGCCTGAACCTCTGACTTCTGATCTCTGATCTCTGACTTCTGATCTCTGGCCTCTGACCTGTAGCTTGCTCTCAGGAGTCCGCGTACTGAGTTTCCCAGATATATTGCCCGGGCCTTCTTCAGATCATCCGGATAGAGTACCTGTTCTCCGGCATTGCCCTGTTCCACAAGATCCTGACGAAAGGTGCCGTTTAAGAGTCCACTGGATACAGGAGGGGTGACGAGTTCGCCATCAATATCTAAGAATATATTACTGATTGTCCCTTCGGTAAGCTCACCGCGTTCGTTTGCAAACACACAGTCAAAAAGACCGCAGGTCTTGGCCCTCTGGTATTCTTCCGTATATAGGGGCCTGTATGTGGTTTTGTGATATAAAAAGGGGTCTTGAGAATCAACTGTTTTTAGCGACAGGTCAAAGTAAACCTGCTTTTCCTGTGCTGATAGCACAGAGGCTGAAATATCTACAGAACCATCTCTTCCCAGCAACATGCGGACCCGGTAGGATTTTCTTTTTGAATGCAGGCCCTTTGCAAATTCAGCTAATTCCCTCCTCACCTTTTCCAGGTTCAGGTAAAAGGCAAAATAATGGGCAGAGCGCTCAAGTCTTTCAAGGTGCCTTTCAAGCAGGAAATAACCCTTTATTACTTCCTGCTCTCCCCTTCCAGTGTCCCACATCATGGTCTCTATAAGGGAAAAATCCTTCCTTGATCCACTCTTTTTAATAGGGTATAAGCACAGAGAATTTGTCAGAAATTCGGCCTTAAGTCTACACTCATCGTATTCCTTTTCAGGATCTGAATCTATTGTTATCCCGCTTCCTATCCCGAACTCACCGGATTCTCCGTCCAGGACCACTGTCCTGATAGCCACATTTAGGACTGCTTTTTTCTGAGGGGAGATGAATCCTATGGCGCCTGTGTATACGCCCCTTGGAGAAGACTCGATCTCAGAGATGATCTCCATTGTCCGGATCTTCGGTGCCCCGGTCACAGACCCGCATGGAAACAGGGCATTAAAGATCTTATGCCAGGAGGTGTCCGGACGAATTTCCCCCTCTACTCTGGATATCATCTGAAAAAGGGTCTTATAGCGCTCAACAGTAAAAATCTCCGGCACCCGGACCGTTCCGGGGAGAGAAAGCCTCCCTATATCGTTCCGAAGCAGATCAACAATCATGATATTCTCTGCCCGGTTCTTGGGGTCGTTGGCCAAAAAACGTGCCAGCTCACAATCTTCGTCTGTTGTCCTTCCCCTCTTTAATGTACCCTTCATGGGTTTGGACCAGATTTTTTGTCCTTCCAGGCGAAAGAAGAGTTCCGGGGAAAGGGAAAGGAGCCATTTTTT
>JAUXDR010000150.1 GCA_030618205.1 Deltaproteobacteria bacterium
CTTGAGATGGACTATACCCGGTCCTACTCCTCGCCCAAGAATTATTTCTTGCCTTTTAAGGAAGACCTCGCCACCTATCATTTTAATGACAAAGGCTGGGAGCAGGAAATCCAATATACCACTCACCCGCGGGTAATTATCGGAATGCGGGCTTGCGATATTAATGCCCTGTTAAAACTTGACCAGGTGATGTTGAAAAGTGTCTATCCCAACCCGTATTATTTTGCGCGAAGGCGCAATACCATGATCATAGGGCTCGACCATGAGCCCCTGGAAGATTGTTTCTGCCGGTCAATGAATACAGACACGGTTTTTCATGGTTTTGACCTCTTCTTGACCGACATTGGAGACAGATACTTTGTAGCCATTAATTCCGATACTGCTTACATCATCTTGAACAGATTCGATGCCATGGAGGTCACAGAAGAAGACCAGGAGCGTTTCAAGACAGTAAAGAAGCAGATTGAATCAAAGTTCAAGACCCAGGTTGACATTACGATCTTGCCTGAATTAATGGACCTGGAGTTTGAGTCTGAAGTCTGGAAAAAGTGGGGGGATAAATGCCTGAGCTGTGGAAGCTGCGCCATGGTATGTCCAACCTGTTACTGCTATGGCATAGAAGAGGACACGGATCTGAGTTTTTCCAGGGCTACAAAGAGAAAATTTTTATACTCCTGTAACCTACTTGACTTTGCCGCTGTGGCCGGGGGGCATAATTTCCGCCCGGATGCGCATATTCGATTGAAGTATCGATATTATCACCAGTTCAGGGGATTTGTGGAGGCCTTTAATCAATCACTATGTGTGGGATGCAACCGGTGCGGAAAGGCGTGCCTGGCAGGGATCAGCCCCAAGGCAGTGATTGATGATTTGATCAGGACTGAGAAAAATGAACATTAAAATCCCGGAATACGACATAAATCTGGAGCCCTTCATGGAAAGGCCTCCGGATTTTAACAACAAATCCGTCCTGATGCAGACAGAAAAGGGCTTTAAATCCGAGGTCATTAATATTGTCAAGTTAACAGCTCAGGAGAAGCTCTTTCAAATAAGGATATTAGACTCTTGCGAAAGAGAAAAATTTACCTTTCTGCCTGGCCAGTTCGTGATGCTGGAGCTGCCGGGATGCGGAGAGGTTCCCATATCCATTTCAAGTTCCCCCTCCAACAGGGAGTTCATCGGACTCTGCATACGAAAGGCCGGCAAGGTCACGGGGATGCTCGACCGTTTAGAGCCGGGTGCGATAGTCGGGATCAGGGGCCCCTTTGGCACACACTTCCCCATGCAAAAAATGAAAGGGTGCAACATCCTTTTGATAGCAGGGGGATTGGGTGTTGCCCCGCTTCGTTCTCCCATTTACTGGGTAAACGAACACCGGTCCGAATACAAGGATATTACGATACTTTATGGTACCAGGGAGCCCGGGCAGATCCTGTTCGATTATCAGTTTGAGGAATGGCAAAAAATTTATAACCTGAAACTCCTTACAATAATCCAGGAACCCGATGAGAATTGGAAGGGGCGGGTCGGGCTGATTACTGATTTGTTCAAAGAGGTCCGGATTGATCCTGATAACACCTTTGCGATTGTATGCGGACCTCCTGTAATGTTTAAGTTCGTATGCGCATACCTTGGCGATACAGGTATTCCGCGACAGCGGATGTTTGTCTCCCTTGAGCGAAGGATGCATTGCGGCATGGGAAAGTGCTGCCGCTGCAATGTAGGTTCCACATTCACCTGTCTGGATGGGCCGGTGTTTGATTACTGGACAGTGATGAATCTCAAGGAAGCAATATAGCTCATCTATGTTAATATAATGAAATACTTAGGGATTACGCTTAAAAGACCGAAGGTGGGGTTCTTTGATTTTACCGGCTGCGAGGGATGCCAACTCCAGATAGCCAACAAGGAAGAGAACCTGAAGGCCCTGTTTGGCCTGGTGGAGGTAGTAAACTTCCGGGAGATCTCTTCTGAGAGGCGTGACGACTATGAAATTGCCTTTATTGACGGGTGCATTACCACTGACAGTGAGGTGGCAAGGCTCAAAAAGATCCGTGAACAGGCAGGAATTCTTGTGGCAATGGGGGCCTGTGCCTGCTTTGGCGGCGTAAACAACCTGAGAAGCCGTTTTCCCCTGCCGGATGTAATAAAAGCTGTCCATGACGGACACCCTATAGATACCGGGCCGGTCAGAAAGGTGGCGGAAATAGTCCCTGTGGACATAGAGCTGCCCGGATGTCCTATTTCAAAACCTGAATTC
This sequence comes from Deltaproteobacteria bacterium, assembly GCA_030618205.1. Next base: position 2,261 of record JAUXDR010000150.1, read on the forward strand.
GAGTGGCTGGTGCGCCATCTGGTACTCGGAATAAAGCCACAGTTTCCCAGATACCCGGTCTGCGTTGAATGTAAACAACAACTCAATTCCTGCGTGCTTGATATGGGAATGATGTGTCTAGGACCTGTTACGCGCGCCGGCTGTAATGCTGTATGTCCACGGAACCGGCTTGGTTGTTGGGGCTGCCGGGGGCCTTCGGAAGAGGCAAACATTGAATCGCTCATGGAGATACTCAGAGAAAAGGGATTTACAGAAGCCCATATTGCGGAACGGATGAACTTTTTCAATGCCTTCAGTGGATTTTTAGACAATGACTGTTAAGACAGTAAAATCGTTAAACATAGATATTAAGCATCTGTGCCGGGTCGAGGGGCACGGGGATATCAGGATCAGGATCGAAGATGGAAAGCTGGCTGAATGTACATGGGCCGTAGTAGAGACTCCCAGGTTTTTCGAGGTAATGTTCAGGGGACTTTCCATTGAAATGGCTCCTATCCTTGCGGCCCGGATCTGCGGCATATGTTCCATTTCACATTCCCTGGCAAGCGCCAGGGCCATAGAACAGGCACTGAAGATCCAAATTCCGGAGCCGGCACAGAAGGTAAGGCTCCTTGCCATGCATGCCGAGACGCTGCAGAGCCATAGCCTCCACCTCTTTTTCCTGGTGGCACCGGACTTTCTCAATGTACCCAGTGCGATTCCGCTCATGCAGACGCATCCGGAGGTGGTGGAGACCGCGGCCAGAATCAAGGGGTTTGCCAACAGGGCCGCTGATCTTCTGGTAGGCAGGAGCACACATCCAATGGTAATAAAAATCGGCGGCCTGACACAGGTCCCACGCAAAATACAGTTAACTGAACTGGCCAAAGACCTGGATGCTACTATCCCTTATCTGTGGAAGGCCCTTGAGTTATTTAAGAAATTCAACCTGCCTGATTTTGTAAGAGAAACTGAATTCGTGTCCCTCAAGGGGGCTGGGGAATATCCTTTCATTGGAGGGGATCTTGTTTCAAGCGATGGTGTTTCCAGGAAGGAAGACGAATATGTTGCCATGACAAACGAATATGTTGTCGATTTCTCTACTGCAAAAATGACAAGGCTCAGCAGGGAATCTTTTGCAGTTGGTGCATTGGCAAGATTTAACAACAACTATGATCTGTTGCACCCAAAGGCAAAAGAGGCGGCTGAAGAGCTAAATTTAAGACCAGGAGTCCACAATCCATTCTTTTACAATCCGGCACAGCTTGTGGAGTGCGTTCATGTTGTGTATGAGTCAAAAGACCTGATCTCAGAGCTGATCGACTCGGATACCTCTGAATTTTCAAGCCCTTATACTGTAAAGGAATGTGAAGGCGTGGGGGCCGTTGAGGCGCCACGGGGGATACTCTATCATTGCTACCGGATCAACGAAGAGGGAAAAATCGAAAGGTCGGATTGCGTGATTCCTACCAATCAGAA
>JAUXDR010000210.1 GCA_030618205.1 Deltaproteobacteria bacterium
CTGGACGTATGGTCGCGGGATTTTTTCAGGCGGATCATACCTCGAATCGTGTCGATCTGAAGAGAAATCGCCCTCGATCTTCAGGAGAACTCTCAATCCCTTCTTAATCAGGTCTCCACTTAGAACTCCCCGTTCCTCCTACTACCTACGGTAATTCACACCACCGATTAAACGAAACCATGAATTACATGGAGCAAAGGGCGATAACCCTGCAGCCATCAGGTCCGCGTTCAAGAACTCGCGGCAATTCACGAAGTCGGGCAAGAATTCAGCGGAAAAAGTAGTTTTCCCTGCGCCGTTTGGCTCGGCAATCACGTAAACCGTGTGTAGTTCAACATCGCTAATGCTCATGCTTCATTCCATTGAAGGATTTCTCATTTGCCTCATTCGTAAGATTAGTGTCATTCGTGGTTTAGTCTGCCTTCTTCCCGGTTACGGCTTTTACCTCAGCCAAAAAATCTCCAAATTTGCCGTAGTTGACCTTCACGCCGTCGTCCAGGTCGAGGCTGATCCGCTTGTCAGCGTAGTGACGCAGCTTTTCGTCAAAACTCATTGTCCAGGAAGCCTCCCTTCAGTTTTGCAGCTTTCAGTTTGAGGTTCCATGGGTCAGCTACAACGCTCAATTCCTCACAACCTTCATCTATCTTCGACTTTCTTGCCATCATGAACCGGCTCTAAAATACTTAGAAACTGTAAAACCAAATATGTCCCCAAACTTGCCTTTATTCATCGAATGCTTTGCTCATGCCAAGGACCGCCAGGAGTCCATATCGCATTCCAAACCCTGTCTTTCTCGTTTGAGCAGGCCAACGGGAGAAGAAAATCCCTAAACGCTCTCATAACAATCGAAAATTCTGCCGGTGCGTCTGTCACTGGGCCTTTGCTAAGAAAGGCTGACCACTGGCTCTGCTTATCAAACCGGTCAGCAAATTCGTCTGAAAAATCTCTGCATCAGAACGAATAGCGGTCTTCCGCCTCCTGCAAGTTGCTGTAACGGCCTCCTGAAGCATCTGGCCTTTAAAAAAATGAGTTTGGCTCAAAATCCAAATATCGTAGAAATCCTTCATACGACTGTTCAGGTCAGCCAGATCTAAAGCTGCCTCAAATTTTTCAGCGATGACTGTCTCTGCGGCATATCCCATAATCACTGGAGGCTCCATATCCAACAATGTGGGAAATTTCATCTCCTTGGCTTGCGGAATAACAGAATCGCCGAAACCAACATCTATCTGCATGGGTATTCGGGCTTTGCCGAGTCTTCCAGCGAACTTTAATCGTATACCTGGATATTCGGAGTCCGGCGAGAGAGGTTCAAAGGTCAATCGGGAGAAATCATAGACTACACCATCATTGAAATCCATGTGGCCGATCTCTTGAATTGCCTTGGAAACGGTCTCAACATCTGCGGACATAAGACCCAATAAATCAATGTCCCTTGTCGGCCTGACCTGAGACATGCCCATTCCTACCAGCAGCAACCCACCTTTGAGGATGAAATCGTTTTTATGAGCGGATTGAGACAGGCGAAAGAGAAACCGTTCAAGACCATACAAGATCAGGACTTCGTCAAATGGTTTCCTGGTCTGACGTGCCAGGTTCAATAATCGGCCTCGAACAGAAGAGACCATATCCTTCACAGTGCCCGACGTCATGTTGTCATCGCTTGAAGATAGGGACGCATCACCTTTTCCACTTTGCAGATTCTTGCATACGCCATCAGCCGAGAAGGGCTTGCCCCAGAGCGTCTCAGATATTCTCTGGCTGCTTCAAGGGCAACATCAAGTCCCACAGCTTTTCGCCATCGGAAACAGTCGATCACTGTTTTTGGGGCATTATAAATCCTGACATCCTGGTCCATGATGCGATGCACTTGTATTCCCTCGGTGAACATATCTCCGCTAAAGAAGAAAACCCGGACAGGGGGATATTCTATCTTTGGTTTTCGTGCCTTCCGCTCCACGGCCAGCCAGACATAATGTGGGGTCTGAGTCGTAAGCTCATGAAAGGCAAGCGCCGAGATCAGACAAATAACGCCGTTTGGGACCCTCTTGGTGACCTCTGCAAGAGCAACCTGAGCGGGGATATCCATATCGGAGAGCTGATGGAGTCCACGGGAAATGGTGATAAGTATTCCCTCATCACGAAGTCCATAAAGGGTCCTTCTATGGATTCTATGGGCAAGGGCTTCGTGCGTCCGAATGAGCCCCCCTCTTTGCCGAATATATCTTATGGCCTTTTCTTTGGCAGGTTCCATGGATGAGATGGTACAAAACCGCAGGCAAAATGTCAATGATGCCGACGATATTGTACCAACCTAATCAGCGGGCGCAGTTCTTTTTTGTTGACAGACTTAAGCTGCCAGAGCGCATCGATGAAAGTTGGTGAGATATTATTCCCATCTCCCTGATACAAGTCAATTGTGCACTCAATGCGTGCACAATTCTCTCATCAGGAAAAAGCTCGGCGAATCTAATCATGTTAAAAAGATTACGCCTGGAAAAGCCTCGCCCATACTCAACGGCTAATTGTCTCGACAGTGTCGAGACAACTGGCCGTCCGTACTCCGCCCGTTTTTCCTTCAAAATATCCTGGCGAATCCGGTTGCCGATCTGCCAGTACAGGATGGTCAATCCGGCGTTAACAGTGACGGCCACATTGTGCCGGGCAGTTTCAATGAGCGAACGGATATCACCAATAAGATCGCCGGAAATGGACTTGTTGTATTTTTAGTAATCCGCATCTTTCTAAATGTATTCTAAATGTATTTTAAATCGTAATTAAATTTGGAATTTCAAGAAGTTGCAATCTTTACAATCTAAAAAAAGCC
>JAUXDR010000113.1 GCA_030618205.1 Deltaproteobacteria bacterium
CGCTTTTTCTTATTCTTTTATTGCTTATACTGGTAAGTTGGTTTTTTTGGCCCTCAGATGAAAAACACGAAACAGATCAAAACCTCACGCCTCCCGCGACCACTTCATCGAAAGAAAGACCTGTTATAGATAATGCTGAATTGTGAATGCTGAATGCTGAATTGTGGAAGAACGTTTAAAAAACATATACCTTAATTTAACATTCAAAATTGAAAATTTAACATTATATTGTGCGCTGCAGACTGGGTTTTTTCAGCGGAATCATAACGGAATAACATGCCCGATATCTTCAAAAGTCCTGCATTCGTAATTTCAGGCCAGGACCTGGGAGAATCCGACCGGCTTATCACCTTTTACACAATGGCCAGAGGAAAAATGCGGGGCATTGCCAAGGGGGCAAAAAGGAGCCGACGCCGCTTTGTAAATGCACTTGAACCTTTCACCATGCTCAACCTGTCTCTAGTCCTGCCACGCACCACAGGTTTGAACAGGATCGACTCTACCGAAATCCTGGATAATTTTCCACATCTGAGACATAAAGTCGAATGCTATATCATGGCCAGTTTATGTTGCGAACTGGTAAATCTCTGGACAAAGGAAGATGATCCCCAAAAAAATCTTTTCAAACTCCTTCGATGGTATCTTAACTCTCTTAATGATGGTTTCCACCCTAGAAAGACCACCCTCTTTTTCAAGACCCTGCTTCTGACCCTGGCAGGTTATGCCCCTGATTTTGATCAATGCCTCCTCTGTAAAAAGCCGCCGACTGGCGATCACGTAGTCTTCAAACTTCATGCGGGAGGATTTATATGCAGCGGATGCCGGAAGGCAGGGGAAAAAACCCATAAAATAAGCTTGGGAACACTAAAGTCCTTAAGGTATATTCAGAAAGGACCTCTTGACAACCTCCATAGACTGACTATGACAGATGCGGTGCTTGAAGAGGCCTGGTCCCTCATGAAAAGCCTTCATTGCCACCATTTGGAACGGGTCCCTGCTTCTTATGTAGCCGTTAACGGCTTGAAACTTGAAATTGGAAATTGGAAATTCGGGGGAAAATGAAATGAGTCTACGAGTTGCCAAATTTCCAATTTCTATTTTCTAATTTCAACGTTTCGTGAACGTCTACAAGAGATTAAAGGATGTGGGTACGTGACTGAATATTTAGTGATTTCTGAATGAATGTACGTACAGGTCTTGAGACCTTTCTGGAAAATACGCCGTCATGGGCCAGGGGGAGAAGGCTGGGGCTCCTTTGTAACCAGGCCTCGGTTGATCCACGCTTAAGACACTCCAAGGACCTGATATTCTCCATGTTGCCAGGCCATTTGAAGTGCCTTTTTAGCCCTCAGCACGGCCTTTATGCTGAAAAGCAAGACAACATGAAGGAGTCTCCTGATGCATATGACCCGGCCCTTAATATCCTGGTCTTCAGTCTCTATGGAAAAGACAGAGAGCCTTCTCCCGGGCAATTGTCAGAGATAGACCTCCTTATCGTGGATCTTCAGGACATAGGCTGCCGCGTATACACATTCATCTGGACTCTCTACCTGGCCATGAAGGCCTGCGCCAAAGCAGGTGTGGGTATAACTGTGCTGGATCGCCCCAATCCTCTGGGAGGTGAGTCGATAGAGGGCAATCTCCTGGCTCGGGACTGTCAATCCTTTGTGGGGCTCGCCCCCCTTCCAATGCGTCACGGCATGACTATTGGAGAAATAGCCAGGTTTTTCATGGAAGAGCAGGGCCTGGATCTTGAATTACATGTTGTGAAGATGCAGGGCTGGAGGCGAGAGATGGATTTTGCTGCAACAGGTCTCCCCTGGATATGGCCTTCTCCAAATATGCCTACCCTTGATACAGCCAGGGTATATCCGGGGCAGGTCGTCTGGGAAGGCACAAATGTCTCAGAGGGAAGAGGTACTACCAGGCCCTTTGAGATATTCGGCGCTCCTTTTCTTGACAGTGACGCCCTGAGAAAAGAGGCGGAAATGTGGAAACTGCCGGGTTTTGTCCTGAGAGAACAGTCTTTCGAACCGACTTTCCACAAGTGGTCGGGAAAACAGTGCAGAGGCTTTCAGATCCACGTAACGCACAGACTTGAATACCGGCCATATATTACGACCCTTGCCATTTTAGCCGCAGTCAAAAGGATGCATCCAAAAGACTTTGCATGGAAAGACCCTCCCTATGAATACGAGCTCAAGCGCCTTCCAGCGGACCTGATTATAGGAGACAAGAGGGTGAGAGAGGCCGTGAATGCCGGAACAGACCCAATGGATATCCAGTCTATCTGGGCCAAGGACTTAAAAGACTTTGAGAAGGCCCGGCCGGCCTGGCTGCTATATCCGTAACTACCCAGGTTGTCAGGTTCATGGTGGAATTTTGAACCTGGGTAGTTACATTTTATCTTTCACTTTGTCGGCCTTTCCGGTTGCTACGTGATCAGTTACGGAATATTAGCAAGACTGTCGGTGTTAGCAACTCTGGTTAAGCGGATATCTTCGTAAGCGCGCGTTTCATCTTGCATAGACACAAGATCCCAAAAAAAAAGTTGGAACCTTTTCCCTCATCCATGCGTATATATACAGAAAGGAGAAAAATATGTCCTCTATCGGTCCTGAGACACTTGTCCGGTTCCAGGCAGGTGACATTGAGGCCTTCCGAATGATCATAGAACACTATCAGGAAAAAATATTCCGGCTGGGCCTACGGTTGTTTGGTCAGACCGATGAAGCGGCCGACTTTGCGCAAGATGCTTTTCTCCGGATATTTGAACAAAGAGGGCGTTACGATCCTAAGCGGCCCTTTGAAAACTGGTTCTTTAGGGTAGCTACAAACCTGGGCCGTGATCAATTACGCCGCCGACGTGAGATCCCGACTGGCGACGAGCTGCCGGAACTTGCGATTGAACCGCAGGCAGAACCGGAGATGCTTAAGCGCGAACGGAATTTGCGTGTACAGCAGGCACTTCAAAAGGTGAAACCCAAATACAGGGAAGGCCTGGCCTTACGCTTTGAGTTGGATTTGAACCTGCAGGAAATGGCTCAGATCCAAGGCATATCACTAGGAACAGTGAAATCCCGTATGAGTAGAGGTCTAAAGGCCTTTCATAGGGCCTACCAGGCATTGGGAGGTGAGTAAGCATGAGATGCCGTAAAGTCGAAAAATGTCTTGCCGAACAGGAGTTGGGCATTTTGTCCCCTGGAAAGAAAGAAGCGCTCGATGCCCATCTGGTGAAGTGTGCCGCCTGCCGTCAGGTTGCTGAGGAGTTTACCCGATCCATGACGGCCTTAAGTGAAGGCACTGACATCGATCCCCCTCAAGACCTGGTACAGCGTATCCTGCGCCGCGTCGCCAGGGAACCCGAGCCTTCAGCTCCAAGGTACTGGTGGTGGATCGCGCCCGCCTTGGTTGGAGCAGTCGTGATCATGCTGGTCCTATATATGCCTGCGATTTTTGGCCCTCGCATCCATATGACTGAACGGGAGGTCCTGGCAGGCTATGCCGAGAACCTCGAACTCCTTGGTTTTGGGAGCACAGAGGTCTATTCAGAAGACGATGCCTCTGACTACGAGGAGTTTGGAATACCGTCCGAAGTAGCCAAGCTATTGATTTAGATATACCTCAAGAAAATAGACACAAAAAAGGAGAAATCAAAAATGAGAAAAAATGCAAAGATCGTAATCGTGATGTTGCTTGTCATGGGGCTTGTGTTCTCAGCCGGGAATGCAGGTGCGTTTGGACCCGATGGCCAAGGCGGTCCTGAAGTAATTAAGGCCGGCCCTCAAATAATGGCCAATCTCGATCTGACTACAGATCAGGTCAAAAAACTGAAAGAAGAACGAATAAAAAAACAGAAACAGATGATCAAACAGCGGGCGGAACTAGAAACCCTCCTGGTTGATCTCAGGAGCGAGGCCGGTAAGGACGAAGCAGATCTATCCAGGGTAGAGATATTAGCAAGTCAGATTGGTGAACTGAGAGGCAAGATGACCGCTGCCCGGATTAAATCAGTGATCTATCTTAGGTCGATACTCACGCCGGAACAAAAGAGAAAAATGGATCTAATGGAGCTTCAGTTTGGAGGGCCTTTCCATAAGGGGCGTAAAGGAAACCGCCAAGGCAACATACGCTAAACCCCATGCTTACAACACGCAAGGACTCATCGTCGTATTAAGGCCGGGTTTTGCAAAATCTGGAACCCGGCCGTTTTGTGTTGCACAAGGCTGGGCGTTGTGAGCATGTTTCTTGTCAGCACTAAACGGCATCTGGCAGGCTTAGGACCCGTAAAGGATATTTCCCGAGGTGGATAGGTGGCGCCTGCCTGACAACCCGGCCGTCCTTGTAGATTACCAGCGGTGTGCGGGTTTCCCCAGCTGTTTTGCGCGCCCTTTCTGCGGCCCGCCGTAATGCCGGTTCAACCTTGACAAGATCGGCGTCGTGAATCGTCTTTTTTTTCGTGTTCATTCGTTTTCTCCCGTATCAATGAGAAGAGGGTTTTCGCCGGAGTTATCATACAGCACCCAGGCATCCACCAGTCTTTT
>JAUXDR010000055.1 GCA_030618205.1 Deltaproteobacteria bacterium
GTAATCTCTAACGGTCATTTTGTAGACCGCATGAAGGAATTCTTTTTTGAAGATCTGGAACGGTTCTGGATACTGGCAAGCCTTTACTGGAAGGGTGGTAACAGGCCTGAACTCACGGCTTGCAGATTACAAAGGCTTGAGATGGAAAACCCCATCTTTCCGGAAATTGATCCCTGTGCCTTTGCTCAGTAGCTCTTTCAATCTCGCTTTATCAGAATTATTTGTCCTTGGTGATTTAATAGTATAATGTACCCCAAAAAAAAGCATGAAAGCCTGAGATTTTTATACCTAAGTTAAGCGATTAGCTGTTAGCCATTAGCGATTAGCTTTGAAAAATCAAGGTATTAGGTTAATTTGAAATAATTTTTCAATAAAGTCGGGCTGCTGTCATTGCGAGCGAAGCGAAGCAATCTCGTTCATGGCAAGGAGATTGCTTTGTCGCTAAGGCTCCTCGCAATGACAGGAGGCGCCAGTGACAGTGTGCTCGGACTTATTGAGAAGTTACTAACAGCTAACAGCTAAGCGCTAATAGCTGTTCAGTTGGACAGGAAGATGGAATCGACAACCAAGATTTTTGAAAGGCCATTTGAGGAACTCCTGGAGGAATCTGTCCGGATTCATGGGCATCTGTGTGCCGGTCAGGTCCTTGGGGTGCGGCTCGCTATGCTGGGATTACATCTGCTGGGCATAGATGATCCAAAGGGGAGTGACCGCAAGTCTTTTATGGTCTATGTGGAAATTGACCGGTGTGCCAGCGATGCCTTGCAGTCTGTTACCGGATGTTCCCTTGGCAAACGCTCTTTGAGGTGGGTGGACTATGGGATAATGGCAGCGACCTTTGTGCATTTGAAGACCGGTAAGGCTTTCAGGATAGTCGCCAGAGAAGAGTCAAGAGAGCTTTCACGGAAGTATTGCCCGGAAATAGAGGACAAGTACAAGCGCCAATTGAAGGCCTATAAGCTGATGAGTGATGATGAGCTCTTCAAGGTACAGGAGGTCAGAGTAGAAGTGCCTGCCTCTGACCTGCCCGGAAGACCAATCAGGAGGGTGCAGTGTGAGTCCTGTGGTGACTATGTGCAGGACTGCAGGGAAGTGGAGAAGGACGACGGTAAGGTGTTATGTCGAGCCTGCGCGCACGGCGCTTACTATAAGGTTTTGTAAGAGGATCGAAGGTATTCGAATGGCTTTAAAGATGGTTCCTGTGACCAAGGCAGTAGGGATGGTCCTTCCCCATGATATGACTGAGATAATCCCTGGGGAGAAAAAAGGTCCTACCTTCAAAAAAGGTTATGTGATTAAGGACAGCGACATACCCCATTTGCAGCGCATGGGGAAAAATCATATCTACGTGCTGGAGCTTTCAGGGAATGAACTGCATGAAGATGAAGCAGCGCTTACCATGGCACAGGCCATAGCCGGCCCTGGCATTGAATATGACAACCAGCCATCTGAAGGCAAAGTAGGTTTTCGCGCAGAGGCAGAAGGCTTATTGCAGGTAGACTGCCGGCACTTGTTGGCATTTAACCTCCTTGGGGAGGTTATGCTGGCCACTTGTCATGATAACACAGTGGTCAAAAAGGGCGATCTTGTGGCCGCAGGCAGGGCAATACCGCTTGTGGTGCCTAAGCCGGTGGTGGATGAGGCAGTGTCCATCGCCTCAAATGTCGGCGGGCTCATCCGGGTCATGCCCTGGAAGATTCGAAGGGGAGCCGTTTTGGTTACCGGTCAAGAGGTATTTGAGGGTCGTATAAAGGACGCCTTCGGCCCAATAATGAAGGAAAAACTTCAGGACTACGGCGTTGATGTGTTATCAGTTTCTTTGGTTACGGACGATGTGGAGATGATCCTGGAAGAGATAAAAAAAGCCCTTGGGCTGGGGGCCGAGTTGATATTATGTACAGGCGGGATGTCCGTTGACCCGGATGACGTGACCCGTGTGGCAATCAGGGAAGCCGGTGCAACGGACATAGTGTATGGAAGTCCGGTTTTACCCGGGGCCATGTTTCTGGTGAGTTATATCGGGGATGTGCCTGTCCTTGGAATTCCGGCCTGTGCAATGTATTTCCGCACCACCGTATTGGATCTGGTGCTTCCCAGAATATTGGCCGGGGAATGCATAGACCGGGAAAAGATTGCAGCTTTGGGCCATGGTGGACTATGTTTTAGCTGCAAAACGTGTAATTATCCACTGTGTCCTTTTGGTAAAGGGTGAAAAAAGTATAAACTGGTATTAGAAAAATAGTCTCTAATTCATAATTCTTTAAGGATACTCGTATGTTCATACTAAGCAATTTCATTGGTTCTCTTGCCACGGTGGTTGATATTGTTCTTAATCTCTACATGTGGATATTGATTGCCAGGGCTATCCTGTCCTGGGTCAACCCTGATCCCTATAATCCCATAGTAAGATTTCTGTATAACATAACCGAACCTTTAATGTACCGGGTTCGACGCATACTCCCTTTACAGTTTGGGGGAATGGATTTAACCCCTATGGTGATCATCATCGCAATAATCTTTTTACGTAGTTTTATCGTACCAACACTTCGTCAGTTGGCCTATCAGATTTCTTAGAGGTGTTATATGAGTCTCTCCCCAAACGAAATACTTGAAAAGGAATTCCGCGCCAGGTTCCGGGGTTACGATCCCGAAGAAGTAGACTCCTTTCTTGAGGAAGTAAGTGAGATTATGACTTCTCTGATTAAAGAGAAGAATGCCCTGAAGGACCAGTTAATTGCATATAAGGGTCAGTTGGCAGATATGAAAAAGAGGGAAGAGGAGTTCAGGGAGGCCCTGACCTCAGCTCACAAGTTATCGGAGAAAATGAAGTCACAGGCCGAAAAAGATGTAGAACTCATGCATGAGAGGGCAAAACTGGATGCAGAGCGTATAGTTGCTGATGCCCATCAGGAGGCCGTCCAATTGGAGGAGCGAATAATGGGTCTCCGACGTATTCAGAGGGAGACTGCATATAAAATACGCTCTGTTCTCGAGGGCTATCTGAGGGTCATAGACGAGGAGGCCCTGCCACCGGAGGAGGTCGATCAGACATTAAACCTTGCGGCATCTGAAATGAGAGCTATTCAGGAGATCCCTGGTGATCTATCTGAAGGGACGAATGCTGTTTCCGGTAATGCAGAGGAGGCAATCAGGGTAAACATGCCTTTTACATCTGATATTTTGGGAGAATCTGTCAATGAAGGTGGGCATGAGAATGATTCCCATGAGGAGAGACCAAGCCAAGGTCCCAAGCTGGACTGAATAGTTAGTGTCTGAACGAAAAGGCCGTTCAGACACAATTTTGAATTCTAAATTTTGAATTTTGAATTAAGGTATATGTCTTTTAAATCTTCTTCCACAATTCAGCATTCAACATTCAGCATTCAACATTATCTATAATTGGTGTTGTCAGTAAGGTTTCGTAAAAACGTCTGAGCAACTCCTTTACTTCATCAAATGATTTAGTGTTATTCAGTGACTTCCTGAATAGCGCACTCCCGTGAAGGCCTTTAGTATACCAGGCCAGGTGTTTTCGAGAAAGCCACAAGCCCACAGGGAGTCCATAGAAGTCAACAATGTGCTCGAAATGTTTTTTTGCTACGGCATATTGATCTTCAAGGTCTGGAGGTCTTTTGTCCTCGCCTGTTTCCAGGAAATGGAGTGTCTGATCGAATAACCAGGGCCTGCCAAGGGCACCTCTTCCTATCATGATCCCGTCCGCCCCGGAGACCTCAAGGCAAAGACTTGCATCCTTCGGACTTTGGATGTCACCGTTTGCAATTACAGGAATAGACACAGCCTCCTTTACTTCTCTGATTGCTGACCAGTCAGCTTTTCCGGAGAACATCCGGCTGCGGGTCCTGCCATGGACCGTAACAAGGGAAGCGCCGGAATCCTGGGCGATTTTGGCGATTCTGGCTGCATTTATGCTTTTGTGGTCCCAACCCAGACGGATTTTGACAGTAATAGGTACACTTACCGCTTTTACAATTGCCTCTATGATCCTTGCCGCCGGGACCTCATCACGCATGAGGCTTGCACCGGCCCCGGTCTTTACAATTTTACGCTGCGGACACCCCATATTTATGTCAATTATTGCTGCGCCAAGGGACTCGTTAATCCGGGCGGCTTCAGCCATGACAACCGGGTCTGATCCTGAGATCTGCACTGCCAGGGGGAATTCCTCTTCAGCAGTGCCGGCCATACGGACGGATCGGACGCTGTTACGTATAAGGGCTTGGGAAGATATCATTTCACTTACTACCAATCCCGCCCCGAAGGACCTGGCAAGGCACCTGAAAGGATAGTCCGTAATCCCTGCCATCGGGGCAAGGAACACAGGGTTGGGCAAAACCACCGGGCCTACTTTTATGGGTTGTAGATGGATTTTAACCAAATCAGACGATCTTCCGGCTTAAACCTTGAAAAAATAGGGTTTCCGCCTTTTTCAGCCCTGGGTTTTTTTGCCAAACCGGATGGTCATCTCAGTCTCTTTGAAATGCCTGTGAACAGTTATAATATGAGGATGTCGGCATCCTTCACGACAACTCAAAAGTAGTTTACACTTTGTTGATCTTGTATTTTGGCAGTGAAATTTGAAACTGGAAATTGGAAATTGGGAAAAACACAACGATGTAGATGCGTTACCTAATTTCAAATTTCAAATTTCCAGTTTCGAAATCGGCATTCAATTTGATAATACACACTTTTTCGAAAAAAGTGTAAACTAATGAATGAAGGATCCCGAGATATCAACCCTGTTCATTTGCCCGCTTCTATTTCAGGCGTAACAGGCTCATTCACGTCTTTCTGGGATTTGAGTCTGTTGGCTATTTCCACGAAGGGTGTGAAAAGATCAATGGGAATCGGGAACAGGGTGGTTGAGTTATTTTCCGTGGCTACTTCCCTTAGGGTCTGGAGGTACCTGAGCTGCAGGGCCGCGGGTGCCTTATTTATGATATTCGCAGCATCGGCCAGCTTTCTTGCTGCCTGGAACTCACCTTCTGCGTTGATGACCTTTGACCGGCGCTCCCGCTCGGCCTCGGCCTGTTTTGCCATTGCCCTTTTCATCTCGTCCGGGAGGTCTATCTCTTTCACTTCCACCTTGCTGACTTTGATTCCCCAAGGCTCGGTATCAAGGTCTAGTATCTCCTGAATCTTGGCATTAATTTGATCTCTCTCTGCCAGGAGTTCGTCCAGTTCGGCCTGTCCGCAGACACTCCTGAGGGTGGTCTGGGCCAGTTGGGAAGTGGCAAAAAGGAAGTTTTCCACCTCAATTACCGCCCTTCTTGAATCAAGTACCCGAAAATAGACCACTGCACTCACCTTTATGGATACGTTATCTCTGGTAATGATATCCTGTGGTGGAACATCAAGGGTAACGATCCGAAGATCAATTTTCTTCATCTTATCAATTACAGGAATGAGTATTATCAAGCCCGGGCCCTTGGTCTTAATGACACGACCCAGCCTGAAGATTACGCCTCGTTCGTACTCGTTCAGTATGCGAATGGCTGATATCAGAAAAGCGATTATCAGAAAAAGCAGAAAAGCGAGAGAAATTGTCATGACTTGCCTCCATGGGTCCTCGAGACCCGCAATTTAAGTCCTTCTATATCTATTACTTTTATCTCGGTATCCACAGGTATGGTCTCCTCGCTTACAGCGGTCCATAGCTCCCCGTGCAAAAAGACCTGTCCACCCCTCTTTCCTACTGTCTTCCGGACAAGGCCTTTTTCACCTATAAGACCTTCTGCCCCGGATTTGGGCCTGGAGAGGGTGGCCCTGGTCGCCAGATAGGTAATAGCGGCCAGAAAGGAGCCGACTCCCAGCAGAGTAGTCCAGAGGACACCAGTGTCAATGGATATTCCGGTTTTCGAGGTATCAAAGAGCATTATAGAGCCCAGAAAAAGAGCAACCAGACCTGCTGCTCCCAGTATGCCGTGGCTGGTAATTACAAGCTCCATTACAAACAGGACCACTGCCAGGAGCAACAGAAGCAGACCGGCAGTACTTACAGGGAGGGCCTGCAGGGCAAACAGACCCAGGAGCAGGCATATGGCCCCTATGGTCCCTGGGAAAATGGTCCCGGGATGGGCAAACTCAAAATAGAGCCCTGTCATACCGATCATCATGAGGATATAGGCGATGTTTGGATCTGCTATAGTCCTGAGTATTTTCTCCCTTAAGCTCTCTTTTATCCGAATAATTTCAGGATTACTTATCACCAGCTTAACCGGACCACCAGGCAGACTCACTGTCATGCCATCGAGTTGTTGAATCAGGTCACTGAGGTCTTTAGCCAGGATGTCGATTACTTTCAGTTCCAGTGCCTCCCTGGCAGAGGCCGAGACGCTCTCCCTTACCGCCTTTTCCGCCCACTCTGCGTTTCGCCCACGCTCCGTTGCCACACTCCTGGCCATGGCGGCAAGGTCGCTTACTGCCTTTTGCTTCATGGTTTCGTCTTTTTCCCCGCCGGAGCCCAGAGTTACCGGGTGAGCCGCCCCGATATTGGTACCGGGCGCCATGGCGGCAACGTGGGCGGCAATGGTGAGAATAGCACCGGCAGATGCGGCCTGGGCCCCGGAGGGCATTACATAAACAACTGTCGGAATCGGTGATGCCATCACTTCCTGGACCATATCCCTCAGTGTAGATACAAGGCCGCCCGGAGTATCAAGCTCAATCACCAGGCAGGTAGCCAGGCCCCTGTCCGCCTCTCTAAGCGCCCTTTTTAAAAACTCCGCTGCACCGGGATTTATGCTTCCTTTTAATTTGACAAGATAGATCCTGGAATGGTCTGTTGGATTCCGCGGCTTGTCTTTCTGATCATCCCCCCACAAGGAAGGAACTAACACAGACAAAAACAGCATAATAACAAGCAATAGGACTGCTTGTAAAA
>JAUXDR010000240.1 GCA_030618205.1 Deltaproteobacteria bacterium
TATTGATGAGTCGTTTAGGGAGTTATTATTCTCCCTGTCAACCCTCACTACCTGCTGACCCCTGGCGATTATCCTGGTCTTGATCGTGGTAGGGCGTATGCCATCAACAACAGCGGTCGAATCTATACCCCCGGACCTGGCGAGCTCCCTGAGGTTCTCGCCCATGGCATCTTTCCCGACTACGCCCCCAAGGATTACAGGGCTGCCCATGGCCCTGAGATTATTTGCCACGTTTGCCGCACCACCAAGGAGCATGGTCTCCTTCTGGACTTCCACCACAGGGACCGGGGCCTCAGGAGATATCCTCGACACATCACCCCAAACAAACTGGTCAAGCATGATATCTCCGGCCACCAGCAGGCAAGAGGAGTCAAATCGACGAACAGCTTCCTTAAGTCTTCTTATGCGATCTTTCATTTCATTTCTGATTCCGCTGAAAATACTCCATCTGCTGCGTTGCTTCGATTTCCTCGTCACTTCGACGTACGCCAAGTACGCCTTCGTTCCTCGAAAATCTCGCGCCTTGCATCTGGAGCATTTTGAGCGGAATCCTGTTTACCTGGTTCCAGCAAATATTTCATTTATTTCTTTTTACTGGATAAGGTTTAGCCTCATCTATCAGCATTACGGGGATACCTTCCCGTATCTCGTACAGCAGACCACAGCTCTCACAAATCAGCCCATCTTCGTTTTCAGTAAGCTTTACCTCACCCTTACACTTAGGACACGCAAGAATATTTAACAGTTCGGGACTAATGGGCTTGCTCATAACTTACCTCCAATCACCAAATCACTCAATCACCAAATCACCCAATTCTTCCAATTTTTCCAACCGCCTCGATCACCTGCTCAGGAGAAATATCCATCATACATTTCGGGTCAGGACAATGACGTTTAAAACAGGGACTGCATGGAAGTCCTAATCTAATAACATGTTGTTCCCTGCCAAAAGGACCTGTCCTCCACGGAGCCGTGGGTCCGAACAGAGCAACCAGAGGGGCTCCGGCTGCGACCGCCAGATGCATGGGGCCTGTGTCGGTACTTACCACAGCCCCTACCCTCTGGTACAAAGCGGCAAGGGTCCTGAGGCTGGTTAGCCCGGTAAAATCAATAACAGGATGCTTTGCGAACATTGCAATATTAGAAGCAAGGCCCTTATCGCCCGGCCCTCCAACTATGATGGGAACCATATCCCAGCGCTCGAAACAACTGTCTGCCACTTCTGCAAATCCCTTTGGAGCCCATCTCTTTGTTTCCCACGTGGCTCCAGGATTAAGGCAAAGTATGCGGCAATCTCCCGCACCTGCTTCCTTCAACAGTTGGCCTACCCTCTCAATGTCAGCCTTCCCAATGGCTAAGGGAAACTCAGGTTCCTTAATATCTGCACCCAGATGAGAGGCCAGCCTGAGATAGCGAAGCACAGCATGCTCGTCAGGATCATAGCGGGGAAGCTTGTCCGTCAGAAATATAGAGCTCCCCTCTCTCCCTTCTGCAAAACCAAGCTTACATGCCCCTCGCGAAAGTCCGGTCAAGACACCGCTTTTCAGCAGACCCTGGAAATCTATCACAACATCGTATCTTTTGCTACGAAGGTGACTAATAAAACTCCTAGCCTCTTTAATCAACCTTGGCCACTGTCTCAGATTGCCGCCCAGTTTTCCAAACCTGCGCCTGGGGTAGATTATTACTTCATTCAGCATAGGATGAGAGCAAAGCAGGTCAGAGGCTGCCTCATCCACCAACCAGCTCAGATGTGCATCAGGATACCTCTTGCGCAAAGCGGCAAGGGCAGGAAGTGTATGTACTACATCTCCTATGGCGCTGAGTTTTACCAACAGTATTCGCATATCCACGTACAGGCATCAGATAGATCAGATGCAATGTGGGGCAACCGCTCCTTCTGGTCCGGCAAAAGTCGTGAAAGGGTCTCCTTTCCATAGCCGGTCAAGACAAGTACGGGCTTTGCCCCCACACGCCAGGCAATCTCTAAATCTCGAATACTGTCTCCCACAACAAAAGATTCCTCCGGAACTATACCTAATTCCTTGATAGCAAGATCCACCATGCCTGGGAGTGGCTTACGACAACCACATTCTACCCTGTATTCTCCTTTCCCTTCAGATGGATGATGCGGACAGTAATACCACCTGTCCACATAGGCATTACTTTTAGAAAGACGCCTTGCCATCTCTTCATGTACCTTTCTGACAAAAATCTCGTCGAAAAAGCCTCTGGCTACTCCGGATTGGTTGGTTATCACAACGACCTTATAACCGTACTCATTGAGGAGACGAATACCCGAACCCGCCCCTTCTATCAAGACAAGATCCTCCATCCGGCGCAGATAACCGACTTCTTTATTGATTGTCCCGTCTCTGTCGAGAAATACTGCTCTTCTAATGTTCATTTCTGTAAAG
>JAUXDR010000234.1 GCA_030618205.1 Deltaproteobacteria bacterium
CAGCCATTAGGACCTTCATGTACCAGGCGTATCAACATTTCAAACGAAATGGTAGAAAAAGGCAAACCTAGTGTGCTCTACTCACGAAGAAGGCAGCATCGTTATTTCTAAAGCCTTGATTCCGTATATGGGTGGCGTGGTTCGGCGGAGTTGCCGTTATGCTTGTTCTGCAGATGTTTTATACGTATGTTCTGGTCATGAACCGGTTATTCCATAGCGCGCCCGTAGGTCTTGACGCCTGGGGACGGACAGTTACGGCTGGAATAATCACGTATTTTATTGTGGAAGCCGAGAAATGGTTGAGGCAGAGAAGCGCTGTGTAACCTGCTATTAAGGCTTGTAGGCCTGCTTCTGTCTGAATTCTTGGTATAAAAGGTCCCCACCGAAGCCGATGATCCTTTTTAAATAATCCCTCATGGAGCCCGGGCGGAGCTGTTTCAGGCTAAACCGAAAACCTACTCTCGCCTCTCTCAACCTGTCATAGGCAGTATAATTTATCCATTCGGCAACAGAGGCACTCATCACCTCAGCCCCGTACTTTTCCAGAACTCTGATCAAATCCTGATTTGCATGGACGTGTGTTCTCAAGTAAGTCTCCCCGACGATCCCGATAAAGGGCTTGGCAGGGATGCCGGGATCAATAATCGTTTTTCCCTCCTTGATGATCTCTTCCAATTGATCAAGGATTTTTTCAAAGTCCTTATTTGCCCCATATTTCTCAAAGCTATCTTCCATGACGTGCATGGATCTCTCGATAAAATCGTCAGTTATCCCGGGTTCCTTTTCATAGGGCCTGACTCTCCAGAGCAATCTGTCGAGAATGTCGGCTAACACTATAGAAAAATAGACAGCTTTCCTGAGATCCCTGTCACGTTCCTTCTCAATTATACCTTCCAGTGAGTATCCATCCCTTGTAGTAAGGGAACCGATTTTTACACTCTTCAACTCAGGAAAAGAATCAAGGACAATTCGCTGGTATTTGTTGTACATGCCGAAACGGCATGGTCCGCCCGATTCGGGCATAAAGTAGACGTAATCTTCCGGCTTGAAGTCCTTTCCCCGCATCTCCTCCTCTTTTTTTAAAAAATACAGGATATCTCCTGTAGTCATTTGGCAGGGATAGCATTCTTTGCCGGAAGTGTATTCCTTGCCAAGGTCAAGGCCCTTATTGGTATCCATTACCTTTGCATTAATACCAAACCCCCTGAATGTTGCTGCGATAAGATGCCCTCCTATCCTGTTCATCTGAGGAATCAGGAACGTCTTATTCCTGAGATCAAAACGGCCCACATTCCTGGTTAGCGATTGGAAATCTACAACTTTGTCTGATTCCATTTTCTTCTAATTTGCCATTTTTAAGTCAAATTTCAGATCTGACCTGGATTTCTGCATCGTATTTTCTATAACGTTCTTATAGGCCTCCAGCCTGGTCATAACACCTGCTACGGCACTGTGCTCGTCAAGCTCCAGGATCAGATAGGCCTTGTCTCCCATGATATGCTTGTAAAAATGCTCGATAAAGGAGTCCGGACCACACCCGAAATTGGTCAAATAGAGACTGAAATAGTTTGGATGTCCCTTTACGAATCTGGCAGTCCTCAAGACCTGAGCACCAAACCCCCAGTACATGGAAGGAAAATCTGAAAGGTCTACCGATGATACATCTATGAAATCCATCGGCAGCGCGGTTATTCCGATCTTGCTCAAATTCTGACCAAGCCTCAAATTCAGTTTTTTATCGTAAAGATTATACGGGCGACCTGTCACTACCACGATTGGCTCATCAGGATCCTGATCTTCAAAGATTTCTCTACCTTTCCGGTGAAGCTAGGTCTGCCTTTTCTCTACCATTTCGTTCAAAATGTTGATACGCCTGGTACATGAAGGTCCTAATGGCTGCCTCCCTTCCAGGTTGGAAGCCCGAGTCATAGGGGGTATCCAGATATGGAATTTTCAGTTTGTTCATAAGAGGCTTTGCGATAGCTGAAGTGATCGTACCGGGCATGCAGGTGAAAGGATAGACATTCACCACGCCGTTATATCCTTCCCTGGCATATTCCACGATTCCGGCAATGCTTAAACAGGCCTCTGTGCCCACATCAAAACAAAACAGGTCCTTCTCCTTAAGAATATTATGCAGATCTGCCAATTTATGGTCTTCGGCCAGGTCAATTAGCGATCTCACCCTCTTGTAGGCCCGCTTCTGTCTGAATTCTTGATATAAAAGGTCCCCACCGAAGCCGATGATCCTTTTTAAATAATCCCTCATGGAGCCCAGGCGGAGCTGTTTCAGGCTAAACCGAAAACCTACTTTCGCCTCTCTCAACCTGTCATAGGCTGTATAATTCATCCATTCGGCAACAGAGGCATTCATCACCTCAGCCCCGTACTTTTCCAGAACTCTGATAACATCCTGATTTGCCTGGACATGTGTCCTTAAGTAAA